>JBOGLY010000253.1:0-5410 GCA_050746425.1 Acidobacteriaceae bacterium | reverse complement strand
AAGCTGGTCCGGGGCCTCGAATGGATGGTCGTATTCCATTAAAAATCCCATCGCGCCAGGGCCGTTGCCCAGATACAGTTCCGCGCCGAAATTGGCCCGCATGGGAATGAACTTGTGAAACACCAGGGCATTGCGAATGACCCACGGAGACACGCAAAGAATAAACACGATCGCCGATAACGAAGCGAAGCCGAGCTGCCTGCGCAAACGATGGGTACCATGCAGCACCCAGATGCCGCAGGCAGGCAGAAATAGCAGCAGCGAAGGATTGCTCAACGCCAGGATGCCCCAGAGAACGCCGAAGATCGCCCAGTGCCGCAGAGTGCGACCGTCCGCGGAGGAAGGCTGGTCAAGGCCGCCAGTGGAAGTATTTTCTCCGATGCGACGCATTCGCAGCGCGACCACAAAAATAAGCGAAAGCAGCCACGTGCTCAGCGTCATTTCCCACACCCAGCGGACCGCATACTGCATGGCCGCCGGGTAAAGCGCCCATACCCATGCCGACCACACCGCAACGCGGCGGTTGAAGCAGCGCGCGGCAATTTCGTATGTGGTCAGCGTTGTCAGCGCGGAGAAAAAGCTGTTAATGGCAAGTATGACCCATGCCGATCGCAGCGTATAGACGCCAAAAACCTTGAAGACTCCGGCAAGCAGCAGCGGATATAGCGGTGCCACCCAGGTCGTAGGGCCAGTGTGGCCAATAAACGGGTCCGCGTAGCCGTACCCGGTCGCCAGCGCACGGGCGATGCGCCCCATCTCCCACCCGAATTGGAAATGGTCCTGATCGGTGCGAAGGTGATAGGTGTGGGCCAGCGTCATGTAAAGCACGCGCACAGCGAACGCCACCCAGAACACTGTCCACGTGGATCGAAACGGATTGGCTCGAGAGGGAGCTGAAGCCGCGTTCTTCTTGTCGACTGGCGGCGCGGGTTGCAACAGGTCCGTGGTTTTCACGTGGTCTTCACAGGGGGCAATTCCAGGGCCGCGAGGTATGGATCAGGGAAGTGGAAATCTTCATGAGCATGTGTGTCTTCGCGTACGGGCGCCGATGCGTCTCGATTGCTTCCAGGGCATGTTTTCTGTACACT
Organism: Acidobacteriaceae bacterium; assembly: GCA_050746425.1. Lineage (GTDB taxonomy): Bacteria > Acidobacteriota > Terriglobia > Terriglobales > Acidobacteriaceae > JAKAAZ01. Next base: position 4,322 of record JBOGLY010000253.1, on the reverse strand, counting down.
TGTGGTTTGGGCCGAAGGAGATTTTTCCCCTTAGGTTCTCGCTGCTGGCATATCTCAGCGTGCAATTCTCCAAAGGCCACATCGCACATTTGCAGGATATAGGATACTGACGATGGCACAAACATGTGAAATTTGCGGCAAAAAGCCGCAGTTCGGCAACAACGTGTCCCACGCGCATAACGTGACCCGTCGTCGCTGGAATCTAAACCTTCAGACCGTCAAGGCGAAGGTGAATGCCGGGAACAAACGCATCCGCGTCTGCACCGGCTGCATCAAGTCCGGAAAAGTCGTCAAGGCGTAGGCTTGTTTCCGAGCTGGCCACCTTCCTATGCGGCTTTTCAGAAAAAAACTGAAGCAGGAACATAAAATCATGCGGCAGGCGGAGCTCGCCAAGGGCGCGCTGCTGCCGGAGTATCATCGTCCCACCCCGGAATGCCCCAATCCTGAGCGCTGGAGCATGTACGACTCGATGACGGCCGAGGCGGAAGTGCTTGAATTTCTTCGCACACTTGTCACGACAATCAAGCCGAATATGGTGGTCGAGACTGGTTCTTTTCTTGGCGTCAGCACGCTGTGGATTGCCGAAGGCTTGAGGCGAAACGGCTTCGGCAAAGTTGTGAGTTGCGAATTCGATCCGATTGTCTATGCCAAGGCGCGCGAAAACGTCGCCAATTCCAGCCTTGCGGAATGGATTGATCTCCGTAATGAATCCAGCCTGGAAATGCAAGTGGATGGCTCGATAGATATTCTCTTCAGCGACAGCGATCCGCCCATACGCGAGCAGGAAGTGAAGCGCTTTCTTCCGCAAATCACGCCGGAGGGCATCATCCTGATGCACGACGCGAGCTCTCATCTGAAGATCGTTCGCGAGGCTGCGCTGGACATGGATCGGGGGGGGGTGTTATCAGTGGTTCTGCTGCCCACCCCTCGCGGCCTGGTGATGGCGCAGAAACGCGACGGACGCCATTGACCGCGTAACCATGTGCACTCCCGCCGGAAATAATAGACAATCGTAGACAGTTTAAAGATCAGGAATGCAGCCTGCGCGGTTGATCGGAGTTCGCGCAGCCACAACGATTCGGCTGCCGCTGCTGGCTTCGCTGCGACTTCATCCCCGCAGCGGTGTCCATATACCGTGACCGGCGATCCGTCGTCCTGATAGTCTCAATAGAGCCACTCCTCAGCGAAGAAGAAACGAGCGAAAGAGAAGTCCATCGAATGAGAATTGCAAGCGTCGCTAGCGCAATGCCCGAATGGTATTACAGCCAGCAGAAAATATTTGAAACGCTGTGCCAGCACTGGAAAGACAAGCTCGATAAACCAGACGTTTTAGAGCGGCTGCACCAGCGGGTATGCGTGGAAAAGCGCCATTTGGCGTATCCGATCGACGAATATGCCTCCATTGAGACTTGGGGCGACGCCAACAATCGTTGGATCAAAGCCGCCGTGGGACTGGGCGAGCGTGCGATTACTGGAGCGTTGGAGCGCGCAGATCGCAAGAAAGAAGAGATCGGCGCGATCGTTCTTGTTTCGGTCACTGGCATCTCCGCTCCTTCGCTCGACGCCAAACTGAGCAACGTGATGGACCTGCCACTGGACATGCGGCGCACGCCAATCTTCGGCCTTGGTTGCGTTGCCGGCGCGGCCGGCATTGGCCAGGCGGCGGACTACGTGAAGGCGTATCCGGACCGCATCGCCGTGCTGCTTTCAGTCGAGCTTTGTTCTCTAACCTGGCAGCGCATGGATTTGTCCGTGGCGAACATGATCGCCTCCGGTCTGTTCGCCGATGGTTCCGCGGCGGTTGTCGTTGTCGGCGATAAAGTAGCTGCGAAAGGCCCGGAGATCCTTGGCCATCAGTCGAGCTTCTACCGGAACACGGAACACTTGATGGGCTGGGACATCTCGGAAGAAGGTTTCCAGATTGTCCTGTCGCCCGATGTACCGGAAGCGATCCACAAAAACCTTCCTCGCGATGTAGACAAATTCCTAGCTGGATTCGGCATGAAGCGATGCGACATTGGCAGTTGGATCATGCACACGGGAGGGCCGAAGGTTCTGGACGCGTCGGCCGAGGCGCTGGGACTGCCCCGCGAGGCGTTTGCTGCTTCCTGGGACAGCCTGCGCAATAACGGAAACATGTCATCGACCTCCGTGCTGCTCGTCTTGGAGGACTACATGTTCAATCGCAAACCGCCTGCCGGCAGCTATAGCATTCTGGCCGCTTTGGGACCGGGGTTCTGTTCGGAACTGGTGCTGCTGCGCTGGTAGCAAAGTTGGGTGAGCTCCTCCATTTGCCGAAGCTTGCTTCCTCAACCAGAGTGAACGAAGTTGTGCGACCCGCGGTTTCGATCAGTTCTCCGTCCGCGGTTTGCAGTTCTTAGCCGTCTGCGCGGGAGGAAAATCTTCCGCGCTGGTCGCTCTGCAATTGGCGAAGGGGATTCTTGTTCGATTGCTTGGTGTTGGCTGCCGCTTATGAACCGCGCACAATTCTTTGACACCACTGTGGCTGGTTGATACGCTCAGTGATGCAGGCCTGATTTCCTCCTGATTCATTTCCCTGCACGAGGAAAATGCAATCCTGCCTTTCAGACAGCCGCGAAATAGGCAAATGGATAGGCAGAATTGCAGGAGGAGATGTCCATCCGCCTCGTACACACTTCGCGTCCCCGTCGTCTAGCCCGGCCTAGGACACCGCCCTTTCACGGCGATAACACGGGTTCAAATCCCGTCGGGGACGCCAACAAAACAAACGAGTTACAAGAACATCTCCAATTTGATCGCCGTCCGATAACGTCCAATAAGACGGCACTCATTCCAAGTTCCCCTTTTTCGGCTCAAACACGAGCCTCGCTACCTTACTCTGTGCGCGGCGCTTGATATCGGTCACCGCCTGCGCGTAGAGATTCATGGTCACGCTGCTGTTGGCGTGCCGCAGTAGCTCCTGCACTGTCTTCACGTCCTCTCCGTGCGATTTCAGGATCGTCGCAAACGAATGACGGAAGGTATGCCATCCCACTTTTCCAGTGATCTCCGCCGCCTTGAGGGCAGGTCGGATGTACACGCGAAAAAGCGAGAAAGACCAGTACGGAAGTTCCCCTTTACTGGCCGGACTGGCGAAGACCCAGTCATCGTCCATCGGATAAGGCGACCGTCTACGCCACATCAGCAGAACTTCGGCCAACTCGGGGTCGAGCGGGACCGGCTTCTGCGATGCTTCCGTCTTGCAGGGACCGACGCGCTGAAGCGAAATGGAACGGGTGACATGCAGTTCGAGGTTCTCGAAATCCACGTCCGACCATTTCAACGCGAGCAGTTCGCTGACCCGCAGCCCAGTGAGAATGTCGAGAAGCACGGCGGTCTTGCCCGGCTCCTTGAGATGATCCAGCAGCGACCGAAGCTGCTCGATATTCAGCACAACTGGAACCCTCTGCCGCTTGGCGCTCTGGCGCACCTGCGTAATCGGGTTTCTGTCGTGCCACTCCCAGCGAACGGCGTGATTGAAGATGGCGTGCATGAGGTTGCGTATTTTTGCTCTGCTGCCATTCGCCAGCGGAAGCGACCGTAGCCACTCTTCAACAATGACCGCTTTCACATCCTTTAGCCGGTAGGACGCCCATCGTGGAAGAATCCAGCGTTCCAGATAGCCTTCGTTTGTCCTAATCGTGGCGAATGTTTTGTTGCCGCCCTCGCACAGTTCCTTTTCGCGATAGTTCTGCGCCAGCGTGCTGAAACTGATCGCGTCGATTTGTGCGCGCGGGGTTTCTGCGTTAATGTTTGCCCTAAGAGCCGCAACCGCTTTCTGCGCCAATGCTTCGGTCGGATACTCGTGACGAGAACCGATGATGCAACTGCGCCGTCTGCGCGTACCGTCAAGCTGTGTTTCATACCAGCGGTACTCCCAGACCTGATCGCCTGCCGCGCGCTCATAGAGCCTCAATGAACCTTGCTGAAAACGAATCCGCTTCATGGATATTCTCCTGTCAGCGGAAACGGGTGGCTCGTTTCAAGCGTAGCTCATCCCCACCCGCATAGCCATTCGTTTTTCGGAGCTTCCTAACTTGCAGCCCGCGAATTGATCCATTTATCGATAGCCGATTTCCGAAACCGCCAGAGGCGGCCGCATTTCACTGCGGGAATGATTCCATTGCGCGCCCAACGATGAAGACTCTTCTCCGAAACGCGGTATTGCGCCGCCACTTCGTGGCTGTCATACAGTGGCTCTATATGGACGGGGCGACTCGCTTGTGACCTGACCGACCCAACAGCTTTCTTCTCCATACAGGACCTCACAGTCGTAATACAGAAAGCGTGAACTGCTCATC
>JBOGLY010000252.1:0-5438 GCA_050746425.1 Acidobacteriaceae bacterium | reverse complement strand
CATGGAGCGGGAAATTGCGAAAACCGAGATCGCCGGGCGTGAAATAAAATTTTTCGTAGTAGAGCGGATCGTCCGGAATGTGCATCTTGCGGTAGGTCCCGACGAGTGATCCATCATGCTCCAACACCGCGGCGGTGTTGTGGTAAATGCCGGCTGCGCGCCGCTCGAACAGGGAAGCGACGACCGCGACTTTTTCTTCGCGCGCGATGCGAGACAGCTTCTCCGTCGACGGTCCGGGTATCGGCTCGGCAAGATCGAACAGCGCATGATCTTCCCGCTGGCAAAAATATTGCGTGCGAAATAACTCCGGCAGGCACACAACCTGCGCGCCGGCGCGTGCCGCTTCCCGAACGCGATCCGCGGCCTTATCGAGATTGGCGTCAGGGTCAGCCGAGCAGGACATTTGCACCAGCGCCACGCGAAAATTACGTGGTATCGTCATCCCTGAACGCACTCCAAACCAATGGTATTCGCAAAAGCGCGAATGGCCTTGTCGCGCGTAATCAGAGTCAGGCTCTCAACTCCTGCGGAGGCGACAATCATCCGGTCCGCCGGATCTTTGTGCATCGGTTCCGGAAGAAGGGCGGCTTCAATAACGATTTCCATACTTAAGGGCAGAAGCTGGAGACCCGGCTTCGCAAGCGCCACCTCCGCCCACTGCCGTACTGGCCTGTCGAATTGAAGGCGCTTCTTGGCCGTCAGCATGGCAATTTCCCAGATAGAGATCAAGGAGACGTAAACGGATCGGCTTGCGGTCGCGAGATCGATGCAATTAAGAGCTTCCCTCGACAACGCCAGTGAACCGGATTGCAATTCAATCCAGATGTGCGTGTCCAACAAGATTCCGCGCGGCGCGCTAGTCCCGATTGGCATCCCACTCGTCTTCTATAGGTGAAATGATGTCGCCGATTTCGCGAACTGTGCCTTTCATTGAGCCATAGAGAGAGGGCACCGGATCGTTGTCTATCGGCACCAGTTTTGCGACCGGCTTGCCATGTTTCGAGATGACGACAGTCGTGCGTTTCCGCTGCACGGTATCGAGAATCGCGAGGCATTTCGCCTTGAACTGCGTCGCCGGAATCGGTATTGGGCTTTTTGCCTTCATGGAAAAGTGGTCAGATTTAATGACCACTTTCAGGATACCATGCTGACGTGGTCTTTCCGGCTGCAGGAGATCACTCGAAAATCAGAATCGCCGCCGCGATCGTCGTCGTCCACAACCCATGTTTATTGCCGATCGCCGATTGCGTGACATTGGCCGTGCGAACGATTTTGTTGGAGATGCGATAAATTTCTTTTTTCTCGTCCCAGCTCTTGTCCGGGTTGAAATCCACATCCAGCGTGGTCGCAAGCATCTCCGCGGCAAGTTCTTCGGCATAGTCGCCAGCCTGGTCTTCGGTCTCTCCGAAGCTGTGGTGCTCGCTCAAATATCCATACATATTACGGTCCGATGGTATCGCCACGCCAATGCTGGAAGCGATCAACCGGTGCGGCTCGCGCGAGGTATTTTCCGCGACAACTGCAAAAACGACTTCACCCGGATGCAGGAACTTCAGCCCCTCTTTGCGCGGGATCATCTTTGCCTGCGGAGGAAAAATCGACGAGACCCGCACCAGGTTTTGCGCGGCAATGCCGGCATCCCGAAGTGCCAGCTCGAATGAAGTGAGACGTTCCTTGTGCTTCCCAACGCCCTTGGTAAAAAATAGACGCTTCGGGACCATGCTTTTGCCCAATTTGTGTTCCTCCGGTTGGTTGAATGGCGCGTTGCCACCCGATTAAAAATATCACAGATATCGCCGGAAACCGCCATTCGCCGCTGCAGTATCCAGATTGAACTTGCCTCGCTGTAGATATCGATGTCAGAAATTGCCGAAAATTTAATCTGGGTGCCCCACATCTCGCTTTTGAGATGTGGGTTTATTTCGCAATGACCGGTATCTCCGGCGTCGCCGACAGCAGCGCGCGCGTATATTCCGACTGTGGCTGCTCGCAGATTTGCCGCCAGCCGCCTTGCTCCACCACGCGGCCCTGGCGCATCACCAGAATCTCGTCCGCCATGTAGCGCGCCAGCGGCATCGAATGGGTGATAAACACATAGGTCAGGTGAAGCTCGCGCTGCAGCTCGCGAAGCAGGTGCGTGATTTGCGCCGAAACGCTGACATCGAGCGCCGAGGTTGGCTCATCGAGTACCAGAAGCTCGGGGCGCAGAATCAGGGCGCGCGCCAGATTGATGCGCTGCCGCTGACCGCCAGAAAACTCATGCGGGTAGCGGAGCAGCGCCGACTCATCCAGTCCCACGGTGCGAAGCGCTTCCAGAATTTGCAGGCCGGGTGCCCCAGGTCTCGCCTTTGAGACCCGGGTTGATCGATCTCGGTAAATCAGCAGCGGCTCTCCGACAATCTCCTCGACGCGCATTCGCGGATTGAGCGCCGCATAAGGGTCCTGAAAAACAATCTGCATTCGCCGGCGAAGCTGCCGCAACTCGTGTGCGGAAACCGTAAGCAAATCGATCCCATCCAGTCGAATCGAGCCGAAATCCGGGTCAATCAGACGCAGTAACAACCGCGCGATAGTACTTTTGCCGGATCCGGATTCGCCCACGATGCCAAGCGTCTGCCCTCGCTCAATGCGAAAGCTGACATCATCCACCACGCGCTTCGGCTGTCCACCGCCCCGCACCGGGTATGTCTTCACCAGCTTTTCAACTTCCACCAACAGCATAATGGCAGGGTAGCAGAAATAACATGACTAACATAGTCATGTTGCTGTAAAATAATATTGTGAAAAACACAAACATCAGCGCTCTGAAAGCTCATCTTAGCGAGTACATCCAGCTTGTGCGCATGGGAGAAGAAGTCTTGATTTGCGAACGGAAAACGCCTGTCGCTCGGATCGTTCCCTGCGATTCGGAAAATCGTTCCGCACAACAGAGTCGGCTGGTCGCCCGTGGCATTCTGGCACCGCCGCGAAGAAAGTATTCCCGTTCCGCCGCATCCTGGCCGGTGCCGCCGGGAAAAGTTTCGAATGAGGCGATGGAGCAGGTATGGCGGCAAGAACGAGACGTTCGGTAGAAAAAACTTCCGCTTTTTGGGATTCCAGCGCTCTGGTTCCCTTATGTGCGCGGCAACCGCTCACGCCCCGGTTAAGGGAATTGTATAAGGCTTACCAGATCGCGGTGTGGTGGGCTACTCCCGTGGAGATTGCAAGCGCGCTGGCGCGCTTGGCCCGGATGCAATATATCAATGCTAGGGAGCTTGCGGAATCCAAAAAGCTTGCGGCCAACCTGGCAGACGAGTGGTGGATCGTCCAACCTGCCGATGTTCTTCCGGCCAGAGCTGTTTCCCTGATTGAGCGCCATGATTTGCGAGCCGCGGATGCGCTCCAACTCGCGGCTGCGCTGCAATGGTGCGAAAACCAGCCGCATGGGAGAGTTTTTTTAACTTCCGACCAACGATTGCAGGAGGCCGCGCGGGTAATCGGTTTCGACGCTGGTCAGCTTTAGCAGCTCGCGCCTCAAGCCATCCCACATCTCAAAATCGAGATATGGGGCACCCGGCGCAGAGAAAACCCACATCTGAGGTGACGGTCGATTCCGATTAATCCCATCAATGATCCGGAATGCACGGCTAGTACATTGACGAACAGTGTTCCCATCTGACGACGACGTATACAAACAACCATGTCGTGGGATACAAAAGGGTTGACAGTCAATGTACGAAATCTCAACGTTTTTACGGTACCCAGGAAGCAAGCGGCGGATGCTCGATTTTTTGCTTGAGCATTTACCGAATGCTGCCTCCATCAAAGGTCGATTCGTCGAGCCATTTGTGGGCGGAGGAGCCGTCTACTTTGCGTTGTCGCCGAAGAAAGCTGATCTAGGTGACCTAAACGTAGAACTCATAGAACTCTATCGGGGAATAGCTTTGAGCCCGGACAGGATTTGGCATCTATATCGCTCGTTTCCAAACACGGAGGCGGGCTACAAGAGAATTCGAAGGCTGAATCCTAAAACGCTTACACTCCTACAACGAGCCGCACGATCACTCTTCTTGAACCGTACTTGCTTTAAAGGAATGTGGCGCCATAACCTCAAGGGACAGTTCAACATCGGGTATGGCGGCCAAGATCGCCGATGGTCCATAGCCCGAGCAGACTTGTTCGAGATATCGAGACAGCTTAAGAACGCAAAAATCGAGTGTTGCGATTTCGAATACATGGTCGACGGCAGCAAGAAACAAGATTTCGTTTTCCTCGATCCTCCCTATCGGCCAGGCGCTAAAGAACAAATCCATGCACACTATGGGGCACAGCAGTTCAGATTCGCGGATCACATCCGGCTCGCTGAATCGCTTCGAAGGGCCGATGCGCGTTGTGTGCCGTGGGCCATAACGATCTCCAGTCACCCTGCAATCCTGAATCTGTATCGCTCCTACCAGGTGAGAGCGATTCCTCATGGAACAGGGAGTAGCATTGGCAAGATGTCTGCACGAGGTGGTGAAGTATTAGTTTCCAACTGCTGAGGTTCCATGAAGAGCTTTCTTGACCAAGCTGCGCTACAGAACCACCCGATGCGGGCCCTCGCCCATTTTCTCGAGGCCGAAGAGGCCAACGAAACGGCGAAGAAATATGACGAGCTTCGTTTCGTCGGCTACGTAATGGATATTGGGTTTGATACCGTAAGCTAGCCCATCTTGATGTCCTGAAAAGTGCATTGGTGACTGAACTCTGTAAGAGTTTCGAAGACCCTGATGTCTCCCAGCCAACCTTGCCGACAAATTGGATCAAGACACCCGATCCTGTCGGACCGTTGCCCCTGATTTTTGGCGTGGATGGTTCAGTTCAGATTATCGAATCACAAACCAAACCTCATAAAGCTCTCGGATTCGTTAAAACCGCCATGATTACGCTTGACGGACCGGCGCTTGCAACTTTGGACAAGCAGGAGCCACATCCTTTTGCGGTCCGGGACATACTGGAAAAGTCGCAGCTTTATCACGCGACGGTATTTCCGTTGCGAAATGTCCGAATTGCCGGGAAGACAACATACGACGCAATCAGGCGAATTATCTTTGACTCGTTGCAGGACCCAACTCTCGAAGGCCAAGTATTTGCAACGCTTAAATGGCTAGCGTATGAGATGTGGGAAGGGATGCCTCGCGACCTTCCGCTTTTTGAATGTCCACATTGCCACAAACCCGAAGCAACTCTGCCGTATGACTCGGATAAGGGAAAGTGTCCTGCCTGTGGCGGAGAGATATTTTTGTCTGACATGCTCGGTTTTCACCAAGCGATGGCCGAGGATTCAGCACCGGATAGCGTTGCAACTGACTACATGGCAGTGCAAGAGACGCTTCTCATATTCACGGGAATTCGTTACTTTTGGGAAAACAGCAAGGGCACCCTTGCGACCGCTTTGTTCGTTAAGGATGGTCCCCTGT
>JBOGLY010000251.1:0-5443 GCA_050746425.1 Acidobacteriaceae bacterium | reverse complement strand
TATCTGATGTACAGCGAGCGCCGCGACCGCCGCCGGAGAGCGCAACATGCCTGATCTGCCGGAGCTCGATCCCGTGATTCACGGCAAGCTGCGGCTGGCCATCCTCTCTCTGCTTTCCAGCGTGGACGATGCGGAATTCACATGGCTGCGCGATAAGACCGGTTCGACCGACGGCAATATCGGTGCGCATCTCCAAAAGTTGGAGGAAGCGGGGTATATTTCGGTCGAGAAGAAATTTATTTTTCGCAAACCGGTCACACTGTATCGCATGACCGAGGCGGGAAGGAATGCGCTGACAGGGTATGTCCGCGCTCTACGTACGTTGCTGGGTTCTGCGCTGCACGGCGGGTGACTTTTTTTGCTCATCTACTCTGCACTGTAGAGTCCTCTATTAACTTCTACCACCACTCACTTGAAAGGAGCTTCATTATGCGTTTCAGAATCTTCACCATCTCTATTATCGTTGCGGCATTCATGTTTGTAGCCGCGGCCAGTCATGCGACCGAAATCCAATCGATCGCGCAACAGGCGAAACAGGCCGCCGATGCAGGACAGACAGCCGATGCTTTAGGCATGTATGAACTGGTCCTCGCTCAGTCTGTCAATCAGCCGGAGTCTGTGTTCGGCCCGCTCGACGGTCAATATTGGCAATTGATCGTGAAAACTGACAATTTTCCGCGAGCGTTCAGCTTTTTTACCGCTTTGGCCTCTGAACAAGAGAGCCCGAGCTCTGACGTGTTGTCGAATAAAGCCAACGCGATTGGCGGATATCTCGGCTGGCTCTACAAGAACAACCTGGGCGAAGGTCTGCCGCCGGAAACCTTAAAGCAGATGGATACGACGGCGCGGCGCGACTATTCGCGCGCCCTGAAGTTGAATCCGGACAGCTTTAACGCTCTCTACGGATATGCAATTTATGAAAGCTACAGACCCAACGGCCACGCGCACATGGAGCAACTGCTGAATCGGTTAAACTCCCTGCGCTCCTCTCATCCACACTATCCATGGCCATTGGTGGACTATTTGCAGACCCACGGTCATCCGCAAATGTGAACGCAGATTCCAGGCCGGGTCCGGCGCAAGTCGGCAGATTGGAGCGCGTCAATCCGCGCAAGCATAGCAGAGCCTGGCGCGGCTTCTATCTGCCGACACGATCGAGAATAAAATCGCGGTCCATCTGCAACCGGAACTTTCCCAGCACGATCAAAGCGCTCTGCAGCTCTTGCTCCGTCAGGCCCTCAGCCAACTCCTCGTTGTAGGTGGCGGCATTTTCGGTCAGCTCCACAAGCAGCTTTTTTCCTGGTTTCGTCAGTTGCAGGTGAGGGGAACGCATGTTATCGCGGTTCTTGGTAAACCGCGCCAGGCCGTCTTTCACCAGCATGTCGGCCACGCGCTGCACTCCCTGTCGCGAAACACCGAGGCGCCGGGCCAGTTGTGCGACCGTGATGTTGCCGCTGGACGCAGCGCTAATTACCTGCCAGCGCGGCTGGGTCTGGCCGGCTTTTTTTGCGATGACTCCGCCACGCCGTCGAAGCAAAGCAGCCAGTTGAAAAATATCCGCGACGATAAGCGCGACTGCGTCGGCAGAAGTACGAGCAGGGGCGGGCGTCTTCACGTGGACAATGCTCGCATTGTTGACAACATGCTGTCAATTTGACAACATTGTGTTGACAACATGCTGTCAATATGACAACATATTGTCATCTTTGGGAGGAAAAGACATGAACAAACAGGTTTTGGAAGATTGCGATCGGCTGGCCTTCGAGAACAAATTGAATTTCCCGGAGAGCCTGCAACGTATGGCCGCCGACGGCGTCGAGCGCTATCGAGCGGACCTGGCGCGCCTGGAAAAGATGCATTACAGCGCGAACGGAGACGCGCTTGCCATCCACATGCCGCTCGAGAATCCTCCTGCGATTGCCGAAGAGTTCAACGAAAGCGGCGTAAAAGCGGCATTGAAAGCCATACAGAACGGCAAGATCGACTACGGTGAATTTCTCCGCCAGATCATGCAGGCCGGCGTTGCCGAATATGGCGTGTGGCTGCGCGGCAGAAAGGCAATCTACTTCGGTCGCGCCGGCGAATTCTACGTCGAGAGTTTTCCTGGGACAAAATAGACAGACCCCACTCAAGCCAAAGGAAGGCTTGAATGGGGCACCCGCGATTCACGGGAGCCGCGATCGCTCTGTGACGAGCAGCGTTTCCGCGGGCTTCAGATAGCCTTTGCGATGAAACCAGTCTTCCATTGCGGATTGCAGACGGTCCAGCGGAACGCGGAGTCCCGCTTCGAGCAGGCCGTCTCCTACGGGCAGCGTGTCGTCGAAGATGGCGTCGTTGGTGAAATTTCGCATGGCAAAATTGTCGATCCAGCGTACGGCGCACGGGTGCTGCTGTCCAGTTACATCGACGCGTTCGATCTGCAATTTGCGAATGAACATTGTCTTCCACACCCACTCAAGCCAACGGAAATCTTGAATGGGGCACCCGTATTTTTTTATCTTTGCGATTTCGGTCCGGCGTTGCGAATCTGTTCACCAACATCGAAGCGGGCGAAATTCTCGCGGAATTTTTCCGCAAGCATGGCCGCCTGCCTGTCGTAAGCATCCCGATCTTTCCATGCATCGCGAGGATTTAAAATTTCTCGCGGCACACCTGGGAACGATTTTGGAATGGTGAACCCGAATGTCGGCTCCTTCACAAATTCCACGTTCTCCAGCTTCCCTTCCAGCAGCGCATGGACCATGGCGCGAGTATAGGGCAGCGAAATTCGCTTGCCCACGCCGTACGCGCCGCCGCTCCATCCGGTATTGACCAGCCAGCATTGCGCCTGATGCCGGCGCAGACGATCGCCCAGCATCTCAGCGTAAGTTTTCGGCGGCAGCGGCATAAAAGGCGCGCCGAAACAGGTGGAAAAATCCGGCACCGGTTCGCTTCCCATGCCAGTTTCCGTGCCTGCAAGTTTTGCCGTGTATCCCGATAAGAAGTGATACATGGCCTGCTCCGGGGACAATTTTGAAATGGGCGGCAGCACGCCAAAGGCGTCGGCGGTAAGAAACAGAACGTTCCGCGGATGGCCGCCAACGCTGGGGACCATGGCGTTGTCGATATTGTCGATCGGATATGCGGCGCGGGTATTCTCAGTGAACCGCGTGTCGTGATAATCCGGTTCGCAAGTCGCTGGGTCGAGCACGACGTTTTCCAGCACGGCGCCAAATCGAATGGCGCGGAAAATCTGCGGCTCTTTTTCCGGCGACAGGTCCACGCATTTGGCATAACAGCCGCCCTCGAAATTGAAGACGCCGTTTGGACTCCAGCCATGCTCGTCATCGCCAATCAGGCGGCGACAGGGATCGGCGGAGAGCGTGGTTTTTCCGGTGCCGGAAAGCCCAAAGAACAGCGCCGTCGATCCATCCGCGCCGACGTTTGCCGAGCAATGCATGGGCAGGACATCGCGCTGAGGCAGCAGAAAATTCATCACGCTAAAGATGGATTTCTTCATTTCTCCGGCATATTTTGTGCCCAGGATGAGAACTATCTTTCGCGTAAAGTCCAACAGAATCGCGGTGGAGGAGCGGGTCCCGTCGCGCTCCGGCACGGCTTCAAACTCCGGAGCGGCGATGACGGTGAACGCGGGCACGTGGGTTGCGAGTTCTTCCGGCGTGGGCCGCAGAAAAAGCTGATGAACAAACAACGCGTGCCATGCATATTCGGAAACGATCTGGACCGGCATTCGATAAGCGGAATCGGCCCCGGCAAACAGGTCCTGCACGTAAACATCGCGATCGGCCAGATGCTCCAGCACGCGGCGGCATAGCGCGTCGAATTTTTCCGGCTCCAGCGGCTGGTTGATTTTTCCCCAGTTCACGGAGTCGCGTGTGCGGTCGTCCTGGATGATGAACCTATCTTTGGGAGAGCGTCCGGTGCGCGCGCCGGTATAGGCAACCAGCGCGCCGTTCGCGGCCAGTTTCGATTCGCCGCGGGCCAGCGACACGGCAACCATCTGCGGCATGGAAAGATTGCGATGGATTCTGGCGTCGGCGAGATGAGAAAGGACGGGGGAACCGTAGACAGATGCTTCATCCGGCAACATGCGGGCGTTGCTCCTGGAACCGACTAAACCTTCCATTGTGCCATGCGAGCGTCTGGAAGACTAGAAGCTGTCTCATAATATGCAATTTTCGCGTTGGCGTGGCGCGTGAGACCCGCTTCGAGGCGGGTCTCATACCAATCGTCAACATCGAAGTTCCACTTTATGAGACAGCTTCCAGCGGCACCGTGGGATGCGTAGTATGGCGCACACGTGGCAACGCGCGTGTATTTCGACAGCCCGAATATCGCTATTCGGCAGGAGACAAACACGCCAGCCGGTCTCCTCGATCTCCATCATCTCTCAAGGCTCCGACGCAATTCTGTAATCAGGCTGTCGCCGAACTTCTGGCGCCAGGCAGTCTCGATTCCATAGATTCGCGGCTCATAAGCTCGCTGCACGTCGAGTCCGCGCAAGGTGAGGAAAGCAACTTTGCTTCCACCGCGGTTGGAGACACGCATGAAGCCATGGCGAATAAGCGCGGCTACGCCTGGTGATTGACCGATTACGTGAAGCGGCTGGCCCTCGGCGGGAATCCGGCGGATGACCTGTGTGCTGAGCGAGAGTGCAACGGGCGATTGTTCCTCGTACTCCATAGCGAAGGCGACAAGAGCCTGTGAAACGAGCGCTGAAATCGGAAGGTCAGAGGTGGTATCTCCGCCTGCACGGGGCACTGCCTTCCAATCTTTTCCGTGGCCGCCGGTAATGCTGGCGTCCGCCGCGCCATAACTAGCTGGGTAGTGAGGAAGTTCAAGAGGAAGAGCGGCAACCAGTTCCTCAAGGGATGTGCGCAAACTAACTGACCGCTTAATGCCGACAGCAGCCTTCCAGCAGTCTTCGACGGTTCGTCGCAGGATTGTCCAGCGGGCAACAGCAGACGCCCCTCGTGGCGTGAGGCGCACTACTTCATGGCGCGAGCCGACGCTTGAAAGCTCAACCCATCCATGTCTGGTGGCTGTTGATACCCTGGATCGTACCGCCCTCTTCGACAGTCGCAGAATCGCTGGAAGCTCTCGACGATCAATTCCTGTCTGGTTGATTGCCCGCAGGAGATTTGACCAAAGCTCCAATGACGGAATATATAGCGTCCCGGCTCCCTGGCGGGAATGCTCTTCGTCCAGCGTGCGAAGGGCTTCCCAAAGCAACGATGGCAGCGTGGAAGGGCCGGTCATACCGACATAGTAAATGTCATGTATTGCTCAGAAGGAATGGTTTCTAAACGCGTATGTTATCTGGATAGTTCACTACGCTGTGCGCCCTGAGCGCGGTCGAAGGGGTCAGGATGACCCCCTTCACAATTGCAGTGCCGGTTCAATCGGCGGCGGTGAGGATGGGGAGCACGGGGAGGTTGCGAGT
>JBOGLY010000250.1:0-5469 GCA_050746425.1 Acidobacteriaceae bacterium | reverse complement strand
GTCCTGGTCCATCTTTCGAACTTCCGTCCCGTTAAACGCATTCAGGATGTAATCCGCATCTTTGCCGGCGTCGCGAAGGAAATGCCAGCCCGGCTCCTGATGGTCGGCGATGGCCCGGATCGTTCTTCAGCGGAATGGCTGGCGAAATCATTGAAGATCAGCGACCGCGTGTCGTTTCTGGGGAAGCACGATCAGGTCAATCAACTGTTGCCCGCGGCGGACCTGATGCTAATGCCAAGCGAATTGGAATCTTTTGGGCTGGCCGCGCTGGAGGCAATGGCGTGCGAAGTGCCAACCATCGCGACAAATGTAGGTGGCGTGCCCGAGTTGATTCAGGACGGCGTAACCGGTCTGCTGTTCCCTGTGGGCGATGTGGATTCCATGACAGCCGCCGCCGTTGGCCTGCTGAAAGATCGCGGGCGTCTGATCGCGATGGCAAAAGCTGGGCGCGCCGAGGCGCAGCGGACATATTGCGCCTCCCGCGTCATTCCAAAATATGAGGAATTTTACGAGTCGATACTGCGCAACTCCGGCAGTTGAACCGCTGCTGTCCTCGCGGAGTTCACTGGAATCGTCAAAATCACGCGCGTACCGCGTCCTGGCCGGCTGAGAATCTCAAATCCTGCATCGGGACCGCAAAGCACCTGCATGCGTTCCCGCACATTGCGCATTCCCACTCCGGTACCGGCCTGCAGCAGGCCGCTGCGATGGCTGTGGGGGCCGTTTTCCACCGGCATTCCTACTCCGTCATCTTCCACTGTAATCACCAGTTTGTCGTGCTGCAACCGGCTGCGCAGCGTGATGGTGCCGCCTCCGATGCGCGGCTCCAGCCCATGCTTGATGCCGTTTTCAATCAGCGGCTGCAGCAGCATGCTTGGCACCAATATCTCCAGCGTTTCTGGGGATATCTCCTTCACCACTCGCAACTTCTCAATGCCGAATCGCACCACTTCGATGTCCAGATAATCGTCGGCAAATTGCAGTTCCTCGCGCAGCGGCATCAGATCGTCCCTGTCCTGCAACAGGACGCGCAAGATGCTGGCCAGCTTTACGATCAGTTCGCGCGCCAGCTCCGGGCGAACCCGCACCAGGGTCGCAATCGAATTCAGCGTATTGAAGAGAAAATGCGGGTTGATCTGGCGCTGCAGCGCATCGAGGCGCGCATCCATCAACAGCCGTTCCTGCTCCTCCAGCTTGCGTTCGATCCGTATGGCGTTCCATATCTTCAGCGGAATCCCGACCACTACCGGAGTGCACACGCAAATCGCCAGCAGCAGCCAGCCGCTGTCGGTATGTAGCGCAAATAGCCGGCGCGGGTAAAAATGGGCAATCCAGTTTCGGAACACCTGCATGCCGAGGATCAGCATTAGCAGAAGTACCTGCCGATCGACGCGCGGACGGGACAAATTTCTTCGTATCCACCGATAAATGCTCAGGTCGACAAACGGCGAAAACGACCAGATGTCCTCTTCCGAAACAAACGCGCGATAGGTCCCAAAGATCAGCGCAACGATCAGATTGAATGGCAGCGTCAGGTATTCGCCATAAAAAAGCGCCGGAATGGAAAGGAATGCGCCGGCAATAATGGCGGGCGTAGTGCCGAGCAAAAGCGCTAGCAGAATGACCGCTTCAAAAGAAATGTCCGCTGCAAGAAAATTCTGTACGATAATTCGGACCCATACCCCCAACGCTAGCGGGATGCAGATGCACGCCAACAATCCGAACATCTGTCCGACAGTACGTCGCGTAGCGAGCAGGAGATTTTTGAAGACCATCGACCGCGCCAGCGCGCTGGAAACCGCGGCGGCGACGCCCAGCTTAATCAATAGCGTGATCAGGATGAGTTTCGAATCAATCACGAATTCACTTTACTCCGTCGCGGCCATCAAGTCGCAGCGAAGCAGCCGCGTCCTATAATCGGAAAATGCCGTTCGAAAGCATACGCAAAACCGCCGAAGCCGACTTCCCTACTCGCTGGGGCCATTTTCGGATTTTTGGCTTTGTTGGGACAAGGTCGGTAGAAACGTCGCCCACAGGCAGCGAGATGGCGCCAGCCCAGATCGGGCAGCCCGAGGAAATGATCGCGCTTGTGATGGGCGATGTCTCAAGTGCGCCGCCAATTGTTCGCGTCCACTCGCAATGCTTAACGGGAGACGTTTTTGGTTCCCTGCGCTGCGATTGCCGGCTGCAGCTTGAGATGGCGCTGCGTGCCATTTCCGAGGCCGGCGCCGGCATCCTCCTCTACGAATTGCAGGAAGGCCGCGGCATCGGCCTGATGCCCAAATTGCAGGCCTACGCGCTGCAGGATAACGGCCTGGACACCGTCGAAGCCAATGAGCAACTGGGCTTCAAGCCCGACCATCGCGTCTTCGAGCTTCCCGCCGAAGTCTTGAAGTTGATGGGCATAACACAGGTGCGGCTGATGACCAACAATCCGGACAAAGTTGCCGCAATGGAAATGGCTGGCGTGCGCGTTGTCGACCGCTTGTCGGCCGTGGTCGAATCGCAGGAGAGCTTCGAAAAATATCTCCAGGTAAAGCGCGACAAGATGGGCCATCTGTCGGACGAGACGGAAGTGAAACCGGTCAAATCCTAAAAGCTTGTAGCATAAAAATTCGAGAACGTTAGGAGGATACGAATGCGTCCGACATTCTTTCGCGCAATCACGGTTTTGGTTCTTTCTTGCGGCATTGCCTATGCCGCAACGTCGCGACCCGGAAATTTTCGTGTCATCGGTCCCGGCGGCGGCGGCTCCTTTTACAACCCGACGATCAGTCCCAGCGACCCCAATACTGTCCTCGTTTCCTCGGATATGACGGGTGAATACATCACTCACGACGCAGGGCGCTCTTGGAGAATGTTCAATCTGCGCGGCGTGGCGAACTTTTTTGCCTTCGATCCCAAAGCGCCGCACACCATCTATGCCGACACCATCGGCTTGTGGCGCAGCACGGACAACGGCGGCACCTGGAAGCTGATCTATCCCGAGCCGTCGGCGATTACCGGCCTAAAAACGGATTCCGATTCAGCCGGTGTCGAGATCATGGCCAATCCCGATCCGCTCGGCCGTATTACCGCGTTCGCGGTCGATCCGGCGGACTCGAATACCCTCTACGCCGCGGCCGACAAGCAGGGAGAGTCCGCCCTCTTCATCTCCCGCGACTACGGAAAAAGCTGGCAACAGCAAGCTTCGCTGCCGGAGACTGCACGGCATCTCTGGGTCGATTCGCACTCCCCGCGCCAGGCGAGGAAGCTGATTCTCATGGGCGTGCAATTCGCCGAGATTGCCAGCGACAGTCATGTCCGCAAGATTGAGCTGCCGGGCACCGCCGCAAGCCGGTACAATTTTTATCCTTACGTCGAGTCCAGCTACACCTCGGCCGGCATCGCGCGGTCCGGCACGCCAGTCTTCTATGTCATCTCCAAAACGGGAGGGGGATCCGTTTCCACGGACGGTGGGGCCTCGTGGCAAACCATTGCCATTCCAGGCTCTGGAGCGCGCCTGGATGCTGTCGCGACCAGTTTCGGCCATCCCGAAACCGCCTATCTTTCTTTTCGGGACCTTCAGCTTGACGGCCAGAAATGGTTCGGCGTGTTGAAGACGACCGATGCGGGGCGCACATGGAAATTCGTGTGGAAAGAGAGCAGGAACACGGTGGCGCCCAATGTTCACCATGTCTGGCTGGCGAAGCGCTTTGGACCCGAGTGGGGTGGAAATCCCGCCATGCTGGGCGTGGCCGACGGAACTCCGAACCTGGTTTACACGACCGACAGCGGCCGCGCCTTTAACACCACTGACGGGGGAAAGAACTGGAATGCTCTCTTTTCCCGACGGGTGCCCGCTGGCGGATGGACAACGACGGGACTCGATCCCACCACCAACTACGGCATCTTTTTCGATCCGTTCGATAAGAATCATCAGTTCATCGCATATACCGACATCGGCCTGTTCAGCAGTAACGATGGCGGAAAGTCATGGGAGAGCGCCAGTTATGGAATTCCCAGAAAGTGGGTGAATACGGCCTATTGGATGGTGTTCGATCCCAAGGTGAAGGGCCGGATATGGGTCGCCAGCAGCTATGACCATGACCTGCCCCGGCCCAAAATGTGGGGCTGGCGGAACGGACGCCACGTAAGTAACGATTCGGTGAAAGATTTTGATGGCGGCGTAGTCATGAGCACCGACGGTGGCAAGAGCTGGCAGAAGTCCAATGCCGGGATGGCGCCGACCGCCACCACCGACATCGTACTCGACCCCACCAGCCCGGTGAACGCGCGCGTTCTCTATGCCACCGGCTTCGGCCGCGGCGTGTACAAGAGCACCGATGGCGGCAAGACCTGGACGCTCAAGAACAACGGCATCACACAAAAGGACCCGTTCGCCTGGAGGATCGCTCGGGCTGGCAATGGCACGTTGTATCTGTTGATTGCGCGACGGTCCTCGAACGGCAGCATCGGCAATTCCGGGGACGGCGCTCTCTACAAGTCGACGAACGGTGCCGACTCCTGGACGCCGGTGAAGCTGCCCAACGGAGTCAACGGGCCGAACGGCCTTGCCATCGATCCGCGCAACCCGAAGCGGCTCTATCTGGCGGCCTGGCCTCGCGCGGTCGGTCTGCACGGCGAAGGTGGCGGCGTCTATCTTTCCACCAACGGCGGCAAAACCTGGAGGCAGATTTTCGACCGCGAAACGCATGTCTACGACGTGACGATCGATCCGCGCAATCCGGATACCGTCTATGCCGCCGGCTACGACTCGTCGGCGTGGATATCGAGGGACCGGGGCGAACATTGGCGGCGCATCGCCGGGCCGAATTTTCATTGGATGCAGCGCGTGATTCCCGACCCGGACCATCCGGGCATGGTCTACATCGCGACCTTCGGCGGAAGCGTCTGGCATGGAAATTTAACCGGTAAAGGATGGACCGACATCGCCACCCCGCAACTCCAGCCCGGACGCTAAGATAGGGTCCCCACATCCCAAACGGGATCAGCGGAGCACCCGGCGCCTGCGTGGACGCGCGACTGTGTCACTATGGCAGTTTGAGTAAATGTATAGTCCGCGGGTGCCCCGGATGCGCCGCGCTTTTGTGGCTCATCTGGGTTCGATGTTCGATCGGGAGAAACAACCCCAGGTTAGCTTCCCACCCCGGTTCGCGAACCTGGGGCACCCGGAGCCCCTCAGGGAAACCCGGTTCGCAAAGCTCAGGACAGGCTCTGGGACACCCTGATCGATGGTTTACGGTACAACAGAAATGCCCTATTCGAGAGGCGCGGCTGAAGCGGATAGTTCCTGCTCAATATGAGCGTTGAGCTCGGTCCGCGCGAATTCGGCGGCGACGCGGATGCCGTTCATAATGGCGCGGTCGTTCGAGGAGCCGTGGCCGACGATGCAAACGCCACGCACGCCAAGCAATGGCGCCCCGCCGTATTCGGAGTGGTCCAGACGGCTTTTGAAAGCGTTAAAGG
>JBOGLY010000249.1:0-5470 GCA_050746425.1 Acidobacteriaceae bacterium | reverse complement strand
GCCCGATATCGCCCGGCAGTCAGCCAACGCCGAACTCACAGCCGATCACGACCCTGCGAGTCAGCGTCAACCTGGTGGATCTCTTTTTCAACGTGCATGACAAGACCGGCAAGCCGGTACCTAACTTGACTCGATCGCATTGCAAGGTTTATGAAGATGGCAAGCAGCAGACACTGAAAAGTTTTGCCGCGCGGACCGATCTGCCGCTGTCGATTGGCATTCTGCTCGACACCAGCTTGAGCCAGCAGCGGGTTTTGCCCGAGGAGCAAAAGGCCGCCGCTGCATTTGTGCGCCGAATTCTGCGCCATAGGGATGAAGCTTTCCTGATCTCATTTGATGTGACGGTTGACCTCCTGGCCGACTGGAGCGGAGATCCGAGCGATCTGAAACGGGCGCTCGATTCAGCCGAGATCAACTCCAGCTCCGGGAATTACGCCAACGGGACGATTCCCTCCATCACGAAGCCGAAAGGAACGCTGCTCTACGATGCGGTCTATCTTGCATCGAATGACAAGCTGCGCCAGGAGTCAGGGCGCAAGGCGATGGTGCTGCTGACCGACGGACAGGATGAAGGCAGCCAGGAAAAACTTCAGTCCGCGATTGAGGCGGCGCAGAAGGCGGATGCGGTGGTGTATGTTCTGTTAATCAGCGATCCGGGGGTTTATGGTGCGCTCGATTTTTCTGGCGATGGGGCAATGCGCAAGCTGGTCGAGGCGACTGGTGGCGAGGTATTTTCGATCGGGAAAGATGGAAAGAAACTGCCGGCCGCGTTCGATGCGATTGAAAACCAACTGCGCACCGAATACCAGGCCACATACACTCCTGCGAATAGCGCGCAGGATGGCGATTACCGGAAAATTCGCGTGGAGTGCCGGCAGAACGGCGAATCGCTTAAGGTACAGGCGCGCCAAGGATATTATGCGGCCGGTCACTGAGAAATATGGGGGCCCCAGGTTCGCGCAGCTAACCTGGGATGAAAATGGCACATTGATAAAATTGTCATCTCGACAGCAGGTCTCTCCAATTCTCCCTTCCGCTGCGCTCAGGGTCCCGTCGGGATGACAGATTTTGCTCAATGAATTGTAAGGCCCGCCTCGTTATGCATTTTCACTTTGTAAGATAAGAAAGTTTGGGTGCCCCGTCCTTCTAAAGCTTTATCGCGAAGGAGGGGATGACGGAGAAGCAGTGCGAGTATCGCAGGCTGTTTTCGGAGTCTTCCACCATTTCGAACTGGCGCATCAGCTACGCCGCTACGACTATCTCGAAACCGTTTACTCCACTTATCCGTGGCGGAGGCTGCGGCGGGAAGGTTTGCCCCATGAATATGTGGAGACGTTTCCTTGGGTTCACGGTGGGCTGGCTCTGCTGGCGCGGTACGGAATGTATCCTTCGCGCTGGACGGAGGGCCTGGATTGGTGGAACGGTCTGGCGTTCGACAAGTGGATCACCCGGCGCATGGCCAGATCGAAGACGCACTGCGATGTCCTGATCGGAATATCCGGCGCTGGATTAACCGCGGGCGCGCTGGTCCAGTCGCGCGGCGGAAAATATATCTGCGACCGAGGCTCCACGCACGCGCGCTATCAATGGAGATTGCTCAGCGAGGAGCACCGGCGCTGGGGCGCTCCTCTCGACATCTACGATCCGCGCGATACTGAGCGCGAAGAAAAACAGTACGCGCAGGCAGATTCAATCGTCGTGCCGTCGAGCTTTGCGGCTCGGAGTTTTATCGAGGAAGGCGTTCCAGCGGAGAAGGTGCGCATGATTCCGTATGGCGTCCGGCTGGATTCCTTTTCGCCTTCAACCGGATCGGCGCGCGCAGCCGATTCCTTTGACGTGTTGTTTGTCGGGCAGGTGAGCCTGCGCAAAGGCGTTCCTTATCTGCTGGAGGCGTTCGCCAAGGTGCGGCATCCACGCAAGCGCCTGCGTATCCTCGGCCCCATGTTCCCTCACATGAAACCGCTGCTGTCGCGTCTTCCCATGGAACACGTTGAGATTGTCGGAGCGGTTTCGCGCGAAGAACTGGTGCGCCATCTTTCGAGCAGCCATGCCATGGTCCTTCCGTCTCTGGAAGAAGGTCTGGCACTGGTGCAAGGGGAAGCGATGGCGTGCGGCTGCCCTGTGATTGCAACGCCGAACACGGGCAGCGAGGACTTGTTCACGAATGGAAGAGAAGGATTCATCGTGCCCGTCCTGGATCCGCGTGGAATTGCCGAGCGGCTGCAAGAGCTTGCCGACGATCCGGCACTGCAACAGCGGATGAGCGCCGCAGCGTTGGAACGCGTGCAATATTTGGGAGGATGGAACGATTACGGCGACCGCTGGGCGCAATTGTTGCGGGAACTTTGCAGTTCTTAAAGGAGCGACATGATGAATAGAATCGGCAGACGGAACTTCCTAAAAAGCGGCATTGTCGCGGGCGCCCTGTCGTCGATCAACGGGTTTTCGCAAGTCTCTTCGGTAGCGGCAAATGCGCAACTGTCCGGGACGGAGGACCGCCGTGCCTGGATTGAAATCCTTACCCGCGTCTCCCATCCGCTTCTGTATGCCTTGAGCGAACGAAAGCTGAAGGCAACCATGCCCGTCGAATCTCCGCAAGGCAATGTGGAGGAGCGCAAGCAACATACATATCTCGAAGCGACCGGGCGCTTGTTGGCCGGCATCGCTCCCTGGATTGAATCCGGTGCGACTACTGGAGCCGAAGGCAAGTTGCGACAGCAGCACTGTGAGCTGGCGCGAATGGCCATTCAATCCGGCACCGATCCCCACTCGCCCGACTTTTTCAATTTCAATAAAGGCCGGCAGCCGGTCGTCGATGCATCGTTTCTCGGCCTCGCCATTCTTCGCGCTCCGACGGAGCTATGGCAGAAACTCGACAAGCCGACGCAACGGAATGTCATTGCGGCTTTGCAATCGACGCGCGCGATTCTGCCGTATTACAACAACTGGCTTCTGTTCTCCGCCATGATTGAAGCCACGCTGTCGTCGATGGGCGTCTGGTGGGACCCGATGCGCGTGGATCTCGCCCTGCGCACCGTGGACACATGGTACAAGGGCGACGGCGTTTATGCCGATGGCCCCGCGTTCCATTGGGACAGCTACAACAGCTTCGTGATTCAACCGTACCTGTTGAATATTCTCGATGCGGTTTCGAAAACCAACTCCACCTGGGAGCCGTATCGGCCCGTGATGCTGGCGCGCGCGCGGCGTTATGCCGCGATTCAGGAGCGATGGATCAGCCCCGAAGGCACCTTCCCGGCGATTGGCCGGTCGGAGTGTTACCGCTTCGGCGCCTTCCAGTTGCTGGCGGAAATTTCATTGCGCCGCAAGCTTCCCGCGGAGGTTTCCCCGGAGCAGGTCCGCTGCGCGCTGACCGCGGTGATGCGCCGCATGATCGATGCACCCGGCACTTTCGACCAGCGAGGCTGGCTGCGCCTGGGATTCTGCGGTTATCAGCCCCAGCTTGCCGAGTCTTATATTTCGACTGGTAGTTCCTATCTGTGTTCCGCCGCGTGGCTTCCGTTGGGACTTCCCGCCAGCGATCCGTTCTGGGCGGGTGCAGCCAGGCCGTGGACTGGAAAAAAGATCTGGAGCGGCGTCGACATTGCCGAGGACCATGCCCTGGCGGATGATTTCTGCAACATCTCGTCCCGGTTGTAAGAAAAATAAACTTAGACCGGTTCTCCGGAGCTGGTGCTGCCAGGTGGATGAAAATCTACGCGGTCTTGGTGGCCAGCGCTTTCACGCGAGCATTCAGGCGGCTCTTATAGCGCGAGGCGGTGTTGTCGTGCAGAATGCCCTTCTGCACGCTCTTGTCGAGCAGTGAGGCTGTCTGGTTATATTGCGCGCGCGCGGCTGGAACATCGTTCGCATGCAGGGCTTCGCGCATGGTGCGCAGGCCGCTGCGCAGCTTGGTGCGGTTGGCGCGGTTGACGGCGGTGCGCTTGACGGTCTGCCGGGCGCGCTTCAAAGAGGAAACATGATTTGCCATTAAAAAAATTCTCTTTCGTTGAATCTAAAGTCTGTTTGCCTGCTGAACCTTCGGCTCGCTCGACTATCCGTCGGATATGCGTTTCGGGAAAAAACGCTCTCCGGGAGCGAGATTTGCCTGCAGACTGGGATGTCACAGGAGAGGCAAAATCGCGACTCTGCGCAAGCATTTAGTCTACGTGAAGGCCTTCATTGGGTCAATGTAGGGGATTACCGGGTAGTGTCCTAATTTCATTTCAGCGGCCTCAGTGGTTTCGTTCATATTCCCTCAATACATCGAGAAACAAGAGAAAGGCCAAAACCGCCCCGCAAATCTCTAGATCATGGGAGGATGGCTTCTCTCCGAAAAAGAAAAGATTGATCACAATGACAAGAGAGCAGCATATCCATCCCAGGATGGTAAGAGGAAGGCGTCTGGCATCGTCTCTCAACGACATATTCATCCCCCAAGGGCATTAGCCAATATATTTCTAATCCAATCGGAAACCGTTTGACCGTTCGCCTTTGCCGCCATCTCGATTGCCGTCGATTCCTCTGGCGTGATACGAACGCGCAGAAACTTACCCTTGGCATCTCCCTTCGGCAACTTTGGCCGTCCCGGTTTCCTAGTTTTCTTTGGTTCGGTCACGTTCTCTAAACTCCTGTGCGATGGCTGCTCTGACGGCGGTTTCTGGTGACACGACGGGCGGAATATGCAGCACGGTCACGTATCGCTTGGGATTGGCCGGATCGTCGGTATCGTGCGACCAGGCATAGATTCGGTTGGCTTTCGGGTGGCCGGTTAGATCGAATACTTCTACGACTCCATCCCAAACCGTCTGTCCCTGAATCGTCTCTTTCACCGGGACGCTTCGGATATGCGTGGCCGTGGCTCCGTGTAGCTTGTGGATTACCCCTTCCAATTCTTCGATATAGGCTGTCATTGTTCGGCCTGCTTAATCGTGAATCGAAAGAGTGGCTTTCCGGCATGTTCCTCAGCCGTAGATGCAAGCCGATGGAATGCTCCAAGAGCTTCCACAGCCCTTCGCGTAATGTCTCCATACCCTCTACCGCAAGCGGGACAGGAATGCGGATTTGCGGACGTTTTGGAGTCCACTGAAACCTCGCAGCCGCATTCCCCGCAAACAATCGTAACGACGCCGATGTCTTTCCGCTCCGCGATCACTACCCGATAAGCCGCCGTCATATTGCCGCCTCCACTAAATCTCCCACACTCCACATGGTTCCCGTGACACCCGCTGCCATCGCTGGAGTGCAGCGAAGTGTATTGTGTCGCTTCACAAAGTTGTAATAGGCAAAGTGCAGCCCAACGGCTGCCTCGAAATTCTCGCGCTTCTTGCTGAAAGCCAAGGTAAGCCGAGTAAGGCGGCGCATGTGCAGTCGCGTCGTCGCGTTCAGCCGCTCGACATAGCTAGTAGAAATTAGATCGACATTCGGCTTTCCGGCGAAAATCTTCTTTTCCACGGAGACCATTTCCGGG
>JBOGLY010000248.1:0-5478 GCA_050746425.1 Acidobacteriaceae bacterium | reverse complement strand
TTCCGGTTGTCCTCGCGCACGAACATGCCGCTTTTTCGAGTCAATAACCGGGTGGCGAACGGTTTGATCGTGATGCCGGAACGGGTGACAGTGGAAGACCTCGCCAGCAGGCAAATGCCGATCCTGTGTTCCACGTAAGCGTGCGCCTCCCACGGCGTGTAGGCATCGGCGACGATCTGAAGCTGGATGCCGAAGCCGTGGCAGTAGCGTTCGATTTCCTCATGCGCAACCGGAAGCGGTTCGCGCGAGACAGCGATCAAGGGCGTGCGGGCCAAATCCTGAACATGGAGTGTGTGTCTTGCGGCCAGAGGATGCGCGCTGGGCAGGCAAACAACCAGAGGCTCCTCATACAGAGGATGGACGATCAGTTCCGGGTGCGACAACGGCAGAAATCCAAAGGCGACATGCAACGATCCATTCAATACCTTTTCGACCAGATCCCTTGTGAGACCGCCAGTGTGATGGATATGGACAGGCGGATCCTCCTCAAATCGCAACTGGTCGAGAACCGTAAGCATGCGGGATGCCAGGTACGTCGAGTGGCCGACGAGTAGATGCTGCTGTTCGAGCATAACCTGCGCGCGCGTCTTTTCCTCCGCCAGGCAAGCATGCTCCAGCGCCTGCACCGCTTCCGCATAAAACGTCTCGCCATGCCGCGTTAACGAAAAACCCGCTTCGGTGACGTGAAAGATTTTGGCTCCCACCGTCTGATCGGCGGCACGAATGCGTTTGGAGATCGCCGACGCCGACAGTCCAACTTCCTTGCCGGAACGTCCCAGAGACCGCTTTTCCGCTTTATTGACCACTGCTATCAAGGTTTCCATGCTCATGTGAGGGAATCTCATCTTGTTAGCCCTCTGTAGGAGGTATGTGCAAGTTAGGCGGCTCCATCTATATATGGATTGTCGTATTGAAAGAAATTCTTCCACTTGAAGACATGAACCTGCGAGTCCAGTGCTTGCCGTACCGTATGGCTTATTTCGACAAATATTTGTGAGCGATCAGGAAGTTCTGTCGTCCATACAGTCAATACAAAGCATAAGGAAATCGATTGCTACGGTTTCGCACTGGCAAGAGATCAAAGGGCTTAGATGACGATTCCGGTTCCGACGCCCAACTTGTTGAGCGTTTGGTGCAGCAAGATGAGTGCGCTTTTTTGGACCTCTATGACCGCCATCGCCATTCAGTGCATCGATTTCTCATCCACATGACCGGATCCCTTGCGATTGCCGAAGAATTAACGCAGGAAGTCTTTGTTATTGTCCTGGACGCATTGTTCAGCGGCAAATTCGGACGATTCGATCCGGGAAAAGGGGCACTCGAAGGGTATCTTCTCGGAATTGCTAGAAACCTAGCGCGCCGGGAATTCAACCGAACCCTTCGCTTGGTTTCATTGGAAAGTATCCTGGAAACACCGGATGGGGAGCGGTTTATAGAAAGTCGCCGCCAAAATGACCGGTTCTGGGATGATTTAACATCCCGTTCCGACCTGAGGCGTTTACAGGCTGCAATACTTGAACTCGCGCCGCATTATAGAGAGGTAGTGGTGCTGTGCAGCTTGCAGGAACGAAGCTATCAGGATGCAGCCAAGATTTTGCAGTGCTCTGAAGGGACAATCGCTTCTCGTATGAATCGCGCGCGGGCGCTGCTTGCAGTCAAGTTGAGGTTATTGGACCCGAACGCGGGAACCGCTCCGAAGACTTGATGAAGAAAGGAGGGCCAAAGTGAAGGATCGACGCCGCAATCAGATTGAACCGAAGGATTTCGTTCGCCTGGATCGACTTCTCGAATCACTGAAGAAAGCTCCAGTGCCGGACTTGCCATTAGCCGTTAAGGACAGGCTGAATACATTGTACGTTCGGCGCTTGCGAGAAAACCCTAGACCCAAAACGCAGGTTGGAAGCCTGCGTCTATGGCTCTCATTCCGGCTCAAGCCTGTGGCTGCATGCGCCCTTTTGATTATGGTCTCTATTGGGGCGATGCTCCTGATTCACCTTCATCGACGAGATCGTCTGCGGACAGGAAACAATCCTGGAGTAAACATTCCAAAAGCATCACCCAGTAATACAGTACCCACTGCATCATCTGAAGCTGCAGTACCTAGATCGGTTCTGCGGCCAAACCGTCATACACACTTCGCGCAGGGCAATCAGGTTAACCCAACAGAGATGATTGTTCGACTCCCTTATTCCGATAGCGATATTGCAACCGGAACGAGCGCTACGATTCAAGTATCGATGTCACAATCTCAACTCGTGTCGCTTGGATTCCCACTGCCCGAGTCACTTCAAAATCGCCTGTTTGTTGCCAACTTGACGCTGGGCGATGATGGTTTACCTCGCGCAATCAGCCTGCCATTACCGCTGGAAGTGATCAAGTGAGAGAAATGAGCAGATCGTTTCGTACAAGCACGTTTTTATGTTTCGTCGTGATTGCGCTCTGTTGGCTTGCCTGCATCTTCGGCACCGGCATGGCTCAAATAACCACGCGGGCAATTCAAGGGGGGTATTCGGAGTCTGTCAATGTCGGTGGCGTCGACCAGCAAGGTATCTCAACTCGGATCGCTCCACCGGTCGAGTCTGCACAGATTGGGATAGTTTCAACAGGCAACGCATTCTTCGGACTACAAGACAAAACTGAAGTTGTTAAGAATCGGCCCTATCAAGCGCAAGCTACTACAGAAATCACACAGACTCTTGCCAATGGCACGCACATTACCCAAACCATCACGGCAACCGTCGCCCGCGACAGCGAGGGCAGAACCGTCCGCACCCAGAAGATGGGAACAATTGGCCCTTGGATGTCCTCTTTTGCTTCTAACAAAGGCAACAGTCCTGTACTAACCACGATCTTCGATCCTGTGAAAGGAGTACACATCGACTACACCTCTGACAGAAGCGTCGCTCATGTGATGGTGATTCCGACGTTACCGCCGGGAGGAACTGCGGCAATCGGAATTGGTGGATTGCCGGGATCATCCACTGGGCCGGTAATGATCGGTACTGGTCCTGAATTTGCTGTCGCAGTTCCTTTGCGGGGCACTCAGGGTCACGCGGCATCGTCCCCAGCGAGCGGCGGGTTGGAAACCAAGACCAAGTCGCTCGGGACTAAAACCATTGAAGGTCTCCAGGTTGTTGGAACGCGCAACACGACGACGATTCCTAAAGGCACAATCGGGAATGACAAAGATATTGTCATTACCCATGAAACGTGGTATTCGCCGAAACTCAAGGTGGTTATCCTGAGTATCCACGATGATCCGCGTTTTGGACGGACAACATATTCGCTCACGAAGATTCGGCTTCGTGAACCGAGCAAGACGCAGTTTCAAATACCGGCTGGCTACAAGATCGAGAAGCTTCCTCCTCCAACGATAATTACGATGCATCAATAGGAGAATAGATGTTTTCATCGTTGTGATAGCGGCGATCATTTTCGTTGGATATCTTTGCAACACCCGCGTGCGTGCTCATCCATAATCGTCATTACTTACGACGCACAACGTAACCTGAACTGCGAACTTGACGGACCATTTCGTTAGTGATAGCTTACTGTAAGTGGTAACTTACGAAGAGCGAGTCCTCGATGCCTTGGGAGATCCTACCCGCCGGGCGGTGCTGAAACGCCTGCGCCGCGGCGCACGATCCGTAGGCGAGATCGCCGAAGGCATGGAGGTGAGTCGTCCCGCAGTCTCCCAGCACCTGAAGATCCTCAAGACGGCACGACTGGTGACTGTTCATGCCGAGGGCACTCGACGGGTCTACGCAGTCGACACACGGGGCATTGAGTCGCTGCGGAGGTGGCTGGAGGGATTCTGGGATGAAGCGCTCATCGCGTTTAAGGTAATGGCCGAGCGGGAAGCAACCAAGGAGAAAAAACAATGACAGAACCGACAATGTCGGAAGGTACCGATGCGAACAGCGTGCGGAAGGTCGTGAGCGTTCAGGCGCCGCAGGCAATGGCGTGGCGGGTGTTCACCGAGAAGATGGGCACGTGGTGGCCGCTGGCATACTACAAAATCGGCAAAGCCAATGCAGTGGACGCGGTGATCGAGCCGCGCGTCGGGGGCCGCTGGTACGAGCGCGGCGACGATGGAAGCACCTGTCAGTGGGGCAGCGTACTCGCGTGGGAACCACCCTCGCGCCTGGTTCTCTCCTGGGATATCAGCGCCGACTGGCAGTATGACCCAACCCTGAAAACTGAACTCGAGGTGCGCTTCAACGCCGAAGGTAGCGATCGTACACGCGTCGAACTGGAGCATCGTCATCTTGATCGCTATGGGGCGCGTCGCGATGAGATGCGCCGAATCTTCGACACGGAAGGCGATTGGGGTCGCTTCCTGGAGGCGTTCGCCCATGCTGCCGCGGCCTAAACAGGAGACTAGATGTCGGATATCAGCCAGGCGCGAAGAGCGCTGATGAGGCGAATTTTGGCAGGGGACGGCAAGGCGTCGCCCTCCGAGCGTAGGGCTGCATTCAACAACAGCGGCCTCGCCGAACCGCTAGGTACGCTAATCGACAAGGTCGCCAGGCATGCTTATCGAGTCACCGACCAGGACATCGCCGCGGCGAGGGCGTCTGATCTCAGCGAAGACCAGGTCTTCGAGATCGTGGTGTGCGCCGCGATCGGGCAAGCCAGTCGACAGTACGACACGGCACTTGCGGCCCTTGAGGCCGCGACCGGGAAGGAGTGAGCATGCGGCTTCGAATCCTCGATAGCGGCCACGGTTTCGGTACGAAGGTACTTTTCGCGCTCATTCGAGCGGTCTCGCACCAGCCGGTGCTCGATGTAGTCAAGTTGGTCAAGTACCGGCCTGACTTTTACGGCAGGCCGATGTCGGCCGTGACCCATGAAACGATGCGTGGACCCTCAGCTTGGTCTGTCGGTGATCGCGAGTTGATGGCTGCTTTTATCGCGAAGACCAACCAGTGCGAGTTCTGTACGAAGGCGCATACGGCGGTCGCGCAACGGGCATACGACAACAGAAAAAAAGTATCCGCGTTGTTGTCTGGTCTCGACACCTCGGCCATCGAGGAGCCATTACGGACAATCCTGCTCATGCTGGGCAAGCTGACGCGCGAGCACGCGGTGGATGCGGATGACATGCGGGCGGTTCTCGCTGCCGGCGCTTCGCGCCAGCAGATCGAGGATGCTCTCTCGGTCTGTTTCTCGTTCAATGTGATCGGTCGTTTGGCCGACGCCTTCAGTTTCTCCGTACCTGGTTCAGAGGCCTTCGAAGCTGGCGCGAAATACCTCCTTGCGCGCGGTTACCGCTGAGCATGTACAGTGGTCGACGGGCGTGGCCCTTTCGTACACGAAGTTGGCCGCGTCCCCCACCGCCAGTTCGTGCCCCAACTCGCTCATCAATTCAGCAAACCACAGCGTGTAGCCCGTGGTCTCGATCCCCACCAGCGCCGGCTCGGGCAGGTTCGCATAGAAGGTTCGCACCTCCCCGTCCGTGTGATCCAGTTGGCGCTT
>JBOGLY010000247.1:0-5484 GCA_050746425.1 Acidobacteriaceae bacterium | reverse complement strand
CATCATGGCCGAGACTCGCATCCGCGCGGCAACAACACAAGATTTGCCTCGCTTGACCGAGATCTACAACTACTACGTTCTTCACACTCCGGTCACGTTCGATCTCGAACCGTATACGGTGGAGAAGCGTACAGCATGGTTGAACCAGTTCGCGCTTACCGGGCGACACCGCCTGCTGATCGCGGAGGAGAACAACATTGTCGTCGGGTACGCGGGAACCACGCAATTCAGAGCCAAGGCAGCGTATGACACCACGGTGGAAGCGAGCATTTACTGCGCTCCGGAAGCGGTTGGCAAAGGTATCGGCCGTATTCTGTTTGCATCTCTGTTCCAAGCAATCGAACATGAAGACATTCATCGCATCGTCGGCGGATATACGATGCCGAATGCTGGTTCCGCTTCCCTGCTCGCGAGATTTGGGTTTCAGCCCGTCGGTGTTTTCCACGAGACTAGACGAAAATTCGATCGGTACTGGGATGTCGCATTCATGGAGCGGCCTCTCCAGTTGCCTGATGTAAAGTCAGAGCGGCCTGAGTCAACCAGAACATCCGTAGCTAGATTGCTAGAATAGACATGTGACCATTGAGTTGACTACAGAAGCCGTCCCGCCCATCGAAACTGAGACGTTGCCCGCAAAGCATACAAAAAAAGTTGGCTTCGTCAGCCTGGGATGCCCGAAGAACCTGGTCGACAGCGAAGTGATGATGGGCATTCTGGCCCAGGCCGGCGCTACCATCACATCGGACGCGGAAACGGCGGACGTGCTGGTGGTGAATACCTGCTCTTTCATCGACAAGGCGAAGCAGGAATCCGTCGACACTATCCTCGAAATGGCGCGGCACAAGACCGGCGGCAAGGCCACGCGGCTGGTGGTTGCCGGTTGCCTGGTTGAGCGATATCGCGACGAAATCCAGAAGAACATTCCCGAAGTCGACGCGGTCGTCGGCACCGGCGAGCTGGAACAAATCCTCGCCGCGGCAGGTCTGGTTGCACCGCCGGCAACGTCCAATCCTGAGACCTCCGCCTCGCCGTTTCGTATCCTTTCCACGGCTGAAATGAACATCGCCCATCGCGCCGAAGGCAATCGCCGAGAGGCGCAAGGCCGCTTCTCCCGCGAAAACTGGGACGGCGCAATCGCCAGCCTGCCGAATTATCTCTACAACGAAAACACTCCGCGGCTGCGCACCACCGCGCGCAGTTCCGCCTACGTCAAAATTGCGGAAGGGTGCGATCATCCGTGCGGCTTCTGCATCATTCCGCAGATTCGCGGAAAATTTCGCTCACGCCGCTTTGAATCTGTAGTTGCCGAAGTGGAGCGCCTGGTCGCAGAAGGCGTTCAGGAAATTACTCTCATCGGCCAGGACACCACCTGCTATGGCGAGGACTTCGGCATGAAAGACGGTCTGGCACAATTGCTGGACCGCCTCGCGCGAATTGAAGGTCTCCGATGGCTGCGCTTTCTCTATGCGTATCCCAACAAAGTAACTCCGGCGCTGCTCGATACCATGGCGCGACACGACAACATCTGCAAATATCTCGATGTGCCGCTGCAGCACGCGGCGCCTTCCGTGCTAAAACGCATGAAGCGCGGCGGCGGCGCGGACATTTTTTTAAAAATGATTGAGCGTACGCGCGCCGCCATGCCGGAAATCACGCTGCGCACTTCCTTCATCGCCGGCTTTCCCGGCGAGACCGAAGCTGACTTCGACCTGCTCATGGAATTTACTGAGGAAGCTCGTTTCGACTGGCTTGGAGTGTTCGAATATTCCGATGAAGAAGGCTCCGCCGCCTTTACGCTCGATGGAAAAGTCCCCAAGCGCACGATAGCCGCTCGCCAGCGTAAATTGATGCGGAATCAGCTAAACATTAGCCGCACGGCCCGCTCTGCCCAGATAGGCCGCACTCTTGACGTATTGGTGGAGGGCGAAAGCGAGGAGACACCGCTGCTGTGGCAAGGTCGCGCCGAAATGCACGCACCGGAAATTGACGGAAAAATTCTCATCAACGACTTTGGTCCGTATCCCTCCATCCAGGCCGGAGAATTTCATTGTTGTGAAATTACAGAAGCACACGACTACGACCTGGTCGCTCGCGTCGTGGCGTGAGAACAGTTATGGCAAAAGAGAAAAAATCAAAATCATCCGCTCTCCGCTGCCCCACCTGTGGCACGCTGGTCCTGCGCGAAGATGAGGACTTCCCTTTTTGCAGCGATCGCTGCCGTCTCATCGACCTGGGCAAGTGGGCCAGCGGCGCCTATCGCATCTCTTCTCCCGTCCTCGACCCGGAAGTGCTGGAGGGCCTCGATGAGATGCAGCGCGGCGGCCACAGCTCCGGCCCCGTCCCCCGTGACGACGAATAAATGGCAAAAATAAGGACCGCCTGGGCCTGGGTGCTGGCCACGTTTTTTGGCATCGGATTCATGCGTCCCGCGCCGGGCACGTGGGGGTCCGCCGCAGGTTTGCTGCTGTGGCTTGCGGCTGCGCACTGGCTTCATCCTTCTCCCGCGCATCTGGCGGTGGGGACAGCCATCGCCGCGCTGGTTCTGCTCCTTGTGGGCATTCCAGCATCCGGCATCGTCTCGCACGAGGCGTCCGCTCAGGACCCCAGCTTCGTGGTCGCGGATGAAGTCGTCGGCCAATGGATCGCGCTCATCGCAGCCGGCACTCGCACCTGGCAATGGCTACTGGCATTCCTGTTGTTTCGGATATTCGATATCCTAAAACCATCCCCTGCCCGCCAGTTTGACAGGATGCACAGTGGGTTCGGCATCATGATGGATGATGTTGCCGCGGGGATTTACGCCATGCTAATCGTTTGGCTGGCCACGTTTTTATTCACTGGCCGGCGGTTTTAGAGGCGCACGCTCGACAGCGCGGGAGCGCAACGGAAATGAAATTCGGAATTCATTCGACTGAGACGGCGCCGCAGATTACCTCGATCGCTCCGCTCGCGGCATTGCCCGGCGGCGAAGTGGAGGTGCACGGCCACAGGCTCGCAACCGAAGCGTACCGTCAGCCGACGGCGACCATTGGAGAACAACCCTCCCCCGTCACCATGAGCCATGCTTCCAAAGTTCTGCTGCATGTTCCCGATGGTGCCATCTCTGGCAATGTCCAGCTGCGCGTGGACGGACACAGCAGCAATGCCGTGCCTCTGTCCGTGGGTGTTGCCATCGCGGAGGAAATGGATCCGGTCGCCAGTCCCGTTGCGGATTCGGCAAGCAATATCTACGTGGGGTTTTCCGGCGGTCGCGGACAGCAGACTCCCGTATCGGTCTTCCAGATCGATGCCGAATATCAGGTCCGTCCTTTTGTCACCGGAATTCTCAACGCTACGGGATTGGCACTCGATCCCGACGGAAATCTCTACGTCTCCTCCCGTCATGAAGGCACCGTCTACCGCGTCACTCCAAGCGGAGCAAAGTCCATATTTGCCGAAGGCATGGGCGTCGCCACCGGCGTGGCTTTCGATCGGGATGGGTTCCTGTACGTAGGCGACCGCAGCGGCACCGTCTTCAAAATCTCTCAAACCCGTCAGGTCTTTGTTTTCGCAACACTGGAGCCAAGCGTCTCCGCATATCATCTGGCTTTCAACGATGCTGGAACTCTGTTGGTCAGCGGTCCCACCACCTCAGCCAACGAATCGATCCATGCTATCGAACCGAATGGAGAAATTTCCAGCTTTTACACCGGTCTGGGCCGTCCGCAAGGCATGGCATTCGATATCGAGGACAACTTATACGTCGCCGCCTCGCTGCATGGCCGCCGCGGCGTCGTCATGATCACTCCCAAACGTGAAGCATCGCTGGTCATTTCGGGATCTGGCATTGTCGGGCTGGCATTTCTGCCGGAAGGCGACGCGGCTGTCGCCACCCGCGATACCGTATATCATGTGGGTTTGGATATTGCTGGCCGCTTGCTGCACTGAAGACCGCCGGCGGCGTTGAAAAAAGTTGTCATCTCGACCGAAGCGCGATCGTTTTGGCGCGCGAGTGGAGGGACCTGCTTTTTGCCATCGAAACGAGAGGTCCTTCGCTTCTCTCAGGATGACATCCCGAGAATATTTGTACAGCATTCGTGAATTTGCTTTAACTTCGTAACGCCGCCAGGTTCTCGCCTTCACCCACATGCTCGCAGAAATCATTGCCGTCGGCTCGGAGCTACTGACACCCTTTCGTCAGGACACAAACTCGCTGTTTGTCACCGAACAGTTGAACTCGCTCGGCGTGTCCGTAATTTTCAAAACCATAGTTGGCGATCGTAAACCGCACCTGGTGCAAGCCGTATCTCTGGCCTTGGGCCGCGCCGACATTGTGTGCGTAATGGGCGGCCTCGGTCCCACGGAAGACGACCTGACCCGCGAAGCCGTCGCCGAAACGCTCGGAGTGCGAGTCCGCCGCAACGGTGACCTGCTCGCCGCGCTCTATAAAAGGTTCGCTGAACGGCGCGTAAGCATGCCCGGCAACAATTCCAAGCAAGCCGACCTGATCGACGACGCGGAGATATTGCCGAACGCCCTTGGCACCGCGCCCGGCCAGTGGCTCGACACGGTTGTCGGCGAGCACCGCAAGCTGGTCATTCTGCTGCCTGGTCCGCCCGAAGAATTGAAGACCATGTTCACCGTCGAATGCCTGCCGCGCCTGAAAGAAGCGCTGCCGCCGCGCCACATCGCGCATCGCGTTTTGAAGATCGCCATGTTGCCGGAATCTGAAGTCGATGCCCGCGTCGCTCCAATCTACACGCGCTTTACCGATGTCGAGACGACCATTCTCGCGCACGGCGGAGAAATCCAATTGCATCTGCAATGCGCCAAGACGATTCTGGAGGTCGCCGAGGCCCGCGTGAACGAGCTTGCAAGCCGCATTGAAGAAGAAATGGAAGACGCAATTTTTTCTTCCAATGGCGAGTCGCTGGAGCAGATCGTTCTCTATTATCTTGAAATTCGTGGAGCCACCGTCGCCGTCGCGGAAAGTTGCACCGGCGGCCTGCTCTCGCAGCGCCTGACCAGCGTCAGCGGCAGCTCCCGGTGTTTTCGTGGCGGAGCTGTAGTCTACACCGACGACATGAAAATCGAATTCACCGACGTGCCGGAAGAATTGCTGGAGGAAAAAGGCGCGGTCAGCCGCGAGGTTGCCGAAGCGCTCGCCCGTGGAATTCGACGTCGCACTCAGTCCGCCATTGGAGTGGGGATTACCGGCATCGCCGGTCCCACTGGAGGCGATGAGGAAAAACCGGTTGGCCTGGTTTATATCGCGCTTGACGATGGAAAAGAGATCAACGTCTGCGAGCGGAATTTCCGCGGGGACCGCGATCGCGTCCGTTGGTTCGCCAGCCAGCAGGCGCTCGACATGATTCGCCGCAAATTGATGTAGTCCGCGCGCGGAAGTTCATCTCAAACGCAGTTCCCCGCTGCTACACTCGAACAGTACTCCCATGACAGTGGATTTGATTGCAGCGGCGATTGCGTACCTGCTAGGCTCGATCC
>JBOGLY010000246.1:0-5491 GCA_050746425.1 Acidobacteriaceae bacterium | reverse complement strand
ATCAGGTCGAGACCACGAAATCCGGCGAAGCGACCGGCCATCGATACCGAGAGAATTTTCAGAACGCAGCTACCCACTAGGAATACAGCGATCATTGACCAGGAAATGCCGCGGACCAGATCGAGCTTCAGCCCCACAAGCGCGAAGTAAACCGGGATGAAGAACGCGAAAGAAACTTTTCCGATCGCGTCCAGTGCGTCGGCGAACAGCCTCCTCTTTTTGTGAACGACAGCGAAACCCGCCAGAAAAGCGGCAAAGACCAGGCTGACGTTTAGTGCTCCGGCAACGACGCAGTAGCCAAGCAGCACCGTAATAGCG
This sequence comes from Acidobacteriaceae bacterium, assembly GCA_050746425.1. GTDB lineage: Bacteria > Acidobacteriota > Terriglobia > Terriglobales > Acidobacteriaceae > JAKAAZ01. The sequence goes on along the minus strand of JBOGLY010000246.1, from coordinate 5,173 downwards.
TACGCCGTTGGAAACTGCTGCGCGAACACATTGAAGCGAGATTTGTTGATTCGCTTAATGGCGCGCGGCACCAGCGTGAGGCCTAGTACAAAAAAGGCGACGGTTATAGCGAGATGAATCGACATCTCGCGTCCATTCAAGACGGTTTTCCCGGCCAGGGCGGTTGCGATGGCCAGCACGAGCCACAGCACCAGATCTTCAATGACGGCGACGCCCAGAATAAGACGCGCAAACCGCGTGTGGAGTATTTTCAGGTCGGCAAATATCTTCGACACCACCGGAACGGAAGTCACCGCGACGCCGCACGCGAGGATCAGGATCAGGGAAATGCGATTTCCATGGGGTCCGGCAAGCGAAGGCCGCACCAGCCACGGCCCGAAAATCAAGCCGAGCGCAAACGGGATTCCTGTACCAAGGGTGACAAGCCAGCCAACTTCCCGCCTTTCCTCGCCACTGAAGAGCTGCTGCGTTTCGGCTCCTGATAAAAACATCAGCAACAGCAGTCCAAGCCAGTAGATGAAAGGCAGCACATGCCCGCGATCGGCCGTTTTGATCACATCGGCAATCGAAACGAAGTGCCCCAATAATGCTGGGCCGAGTACAACGCCAGCCAGAATTTCGCCGACCACTTTTGGCTGGCGCAGCTTCACAAACAGCCAGCCCAATACTTGAGCGAGGCCGACCAGAAGTAGCAGTGCGAAGAGCAGGGATGTCAGTTCCGTGTTCGACATTAAGCCTCAGTTTTTAGAGACGATCGGATATGTTCAGCCTACGGCCCCATGTGCGTAGGCTCGCATGGGTCGTATCCCAGCGATGCAGAACTTACGGGGGTCGGAGGAGTTGGAGGCGCGGCCCACGGGACATTGGTGAAATCGAAAAAGTCCAGCAGGTTGGGTTGGGCGGCATCGCGGGCGGTCAGATGCGCGGAGGGGCCGATAAACCGGTTCTCGACGAATTTAATTATTGCCGTGTGGTCCATCGGGATATGGGAAACGTAATGCTTGCGTGCGAAGGGCGAGATGACGATATTCGGCACGCGGAACCCGAGTTGCGCCGCAAAGCCCTGTTCGGCCGCCGCGTCGTTCGGATTGGCGCCAGGCTGAGTCGTCGATGGGAGGTCGCAGTGGGTTGTCGGTGTACCCACCGTTGGCGGCAGGCATGGTTTGTAACTGTCCGCATTCACCGCAATCGAAGAGATGTCGGGATACTCTGCCTTCACAGATGCATCGGTGAAATCGTTCGAGTGGCCGGGCACCGGCGGTACATGGTCGTAAGGTCCTCCGCCCTCGTCATAGCTGAGGAAAAAGACGGAGTCTGTCCATTCCGGGCTGGCCATGAAGGCATTCACAATCTTGGCAACCTCCGCTTGCCCGGCCAGGATATTTCCGCCCGAGGCGGGGTGTTCGTCATTTTGGCCGTAACCGGCTTCAATGAAGCTGAAACTTGGAAGCGTGCCATTGGTCAGGTCGGCGAAATAACCGTATTTCGGATCGGTCAATGGTGCAATGTGGGTCGGATCGACGCAGAACGAATTCGTGGAATCCCCCACCACGCTCGAAGGCTGGGTCGGAGCGGCGCAGGTACCGGTCGTATTGCCATGGAGGTACTTGAGCGAATACCCGAAGACCGAGAAGTCGGTTGCGGGATACGCAGCGTCTTTGCTTCCCTCGCACTCATCTTCGTTGAGACAATGACCATCGGTGACTGTGTAGTAGATCTTCCACGATACATTCGCCTGATCGAGTTCCTGGAAAATGGTTTCAATCTGCAGTTGGTTGAGATGGTCTGTGTTTTCCGGGTCCCGGACCAGCCCCTGAGTGGTGCCACCAGTAAAGGTGGCGATGCGATTGGAAATGCTGTAGCTCGACACCGGCGAGAACCAGCGGTCAGATACCGCGAACTGGGACGCCATGTAGTAGTAGTAGTTCAGGAACGTCTGGTCATAGTACCCCATGGCGCGCTCACCGGTCGTGTCAGTGAACTGGCCGGAACAGCCGCCGTTCGCGTTGCATGATTTGGCGAACCCTTCCGCGGTATGGACAAAGCCGTCCATCAGTATCGGGCGCGTCGCCAGAAAGTCGTACCGATTCACATCGCCGTAGCTTTCCAGCCACGCCGAGCTGTCGTCATCAATGCATGTGGTGGTGAACTTGTACAGGTTGTAGACAGTGCCTTCATCATCCTTGTTGCTGATCGTGGTCAGCTTGTCGTCGATACCATCCACGGTATACGTGTTGCCGTCCTCGCTGACGGTCCAGCCGTTCGCTTGCCTGTAAGGATTCAGCATTCCGAAATAACTGTCGAATGTACGGTTCTCCTGCAGCATGAAAACGACGTGTTTGATCGCGTCGACACTGCCCGCCGCCACCACATTTACGGTTGCGGTCGCCATGACGCTTCCTTGCGATCCACTGGCTTGTGCCGTGTAGGTGGTTGTAGAGGTCGGGCTGACGGCTTGCTGTCCGCCGCTTCCTGGCAATGTATAGCTGCTTCCGTCAGTTCCTGTGATCACCACCTGGGTGGCGTCAGTCGCGGTCGCGGTCAGCGTGGACGAGCTGCCAGAGGCAATAGAGGTTGGATTTGCGGTGAGCGTGAGGGTCGGCGCTGAAGCCTCACTGACGGTAATGTTCACCGCAGTGGATGCGGCCCCGCCGCAGTGGTCCCACTCTTCCACGACTGCGTGTTGCGCCCCCGCACTCAAACTCAAAGACGTATTGATCTGTTGCGCTCCCTTGGCAAAGTAAGCCAGCTTGTTGTTTACGTAAATGCCCATGGAAGACACGCCTGCCGCGCAGGTATTCGTGCTCGCGGAGGCAACAAATTGTACGGGCGAACTCACCGTGCTGTTGGGCGTTGGCGAGGTGACGACAACGCCATTCTGACCGGAGTTGGAGCCGGCCACTGTAATGTTGACAGGGGTGGATGACGCTCCGCCGCAGTGGTCCCACTCCTCAACTACCGTGTGTTGGGCTCCCGGGCTCAAGGGCAACGACGTGTTAATCTGCTGCGCTCCCTTGGCGAAATACGTCAGCTTGTTGTTGACGTAGATCCCCATTGACGACACACCGGTCGAGCACGTGCTCGCGGTAGCGGTCGCGGTATATCGCACCGGGGAGCTGACCGTCGCGCCATTGGTGGGACTGCTGACCGTTACTGTTGCCAAGGCAGGGACCGCAAAGGATGAGAAGAGCAAAATGGCATAGCGAGAAATCTTCATGACTGGCCTTCACACAAGAATTTTCGAGTCCGAGCGCTCCCGGAAAACAGGCAGAGCACAACTGGCCTCGTTGCCGCCAGGGACTTGCCGCTGGGGAGGCGGCCTGTTCCCTTGAAGAGCGAGAATCGGCAAACCCCATGTCGGTGCGCACGGTCGATCAAGCACTCAGATGAGAAATGGCCCGTCGCGCGTTGCCAGCCAATACGAGCTTCCCATACAAAACAAAAAAATCGATTCGCGCCGTGAAAATCACGGACCCATGTTGGTAGGCGTGCATGTGCTGGTAGAGCTGTAAGGCGCGGGCGGAGTCGGCGGTGTCGCCCATGGGACGGCGTTGAAATCGAAAAAGTCGAGCAAGTTCGGCTGTGCGGCGTCGCGGGCTGTTAAATGCGCCGAGGGGCCGATGAAACGGTTCTCAACAAACTTGATCACCGCTGTGTGGTCCATCGGGATATGGGAGACATAATGACGCCGCGTGAATGGCGAGATGACCATATCGGGCACGCGGAACCCTAGCTGCGCCGCAAAGCCCTGTTGGGCGGCCGCATCGCCCGAATTGGCTCCCGGCCAGTTCGTCTTGAGGTCGCAGTGGGTCGTTGGCGTTCCTGGAGGAGGCGGCACACAGGGGAAATAACTGTCGGGATTTACCGCGATCGATGAAATGTCCGGAGGGGTCGCTCCCAACGTGCTGGTGTTCGTGTAGTCGTTCGAGTGGCCGGGAACCGGAGGAACATGATCGTAAGGCCCGCCGCCCTCGTCGTAGCTGAGGAAGAACACAGAATCTTTCCATTCCGGACTGGCCATGAACGCATTTACAACCTTCGCGACCTGTGCCTGGCCGCTCAGAATATTTCCGCCCGACCCGGGATGCTCGTCATTTTGGCCGTAGCCGGCTTCAATGAAGGCAAAGCTGGGAAGCGTGCCGTTGGTCAGATCGGTGTAATACTGCGACAGCGGCGCGATATGGTTCGGATCGATGCAGAACGAGTTCGTGTTGTCGCCAACTACGCCGGATAGCTGAGTCGGGGCAGTGCAACCGCCACCAGCTTCCAGGCCGTGCAGATACTTATATGAATACGACAAGTTGGAGAAGTCGGTCGCGGGATAAGCGGCGTTGGCTCCGCCCGTGCAGTCATCCGCGTCGAGACAATGACCATCCGTCACAGTGTAGTAGATCTTCCACGATACCTTTGCCTGGTCGAGTTCCTGAAAAATGTTATTGATGCTGAGCTGCGACAGGTGGTCCTCATTTTGCGGATCCTGGACCAGTCCCTGCGTGGTCCCTCCGGTAAATGTGGCGATGCGGTTGGCTATGCTCTTGTCCGACACTGGCGAGAACCAGCGATCGGACAATGCGAACTGAGATGCCATGTAGTAGTAGTAATTCAGGAATGTCTGGTCGTAATATCCCATGGCGCGCCGGCCGGTCACGTCTGTGAACTGGCCCGAGCAGCCGCCGTTTTTGTTGCATGATTTGGCGAACCCTTCCGCGGTATGCACAAAGCCGCCCATCAGGATCGGGCGCGTCGCCAGGAAATCGTAGGTGTTTACATCGCCATAGCTTTCCAACCACGCCGAGCTTTCATCGTCGATACAGGTGGTCTTGAACTTGAATAGCTTGTAGACGTCGCCCTCATCGTCCTTGTTGCTGATGGTGGTCAGCTTGTCATCGATGCCATCCACGTTATATATGTTGCCGTCGTCACCCTTGTTCCAGCCGTTCGCCACGCGATATGGGTTCAACATGCCGAAATAATTGTCGAACGTGTGGTTCTCCTGCAGCATAAAGACGATGTGGTTGATGGAATCGATGCCCGCGCTTCCCACCGTGACCGTTGTCTCCGCCGTAACGCTGCCGCCGTCTCCCGTGGCGGTTGCGGTATAGGTGGTGGTCGTCGTCGGGCTGACGGACTGCGTTCCACCGCTCGGCTGCAGCGTGTACGAACTGCCATCGGT
>JBOGLY010000245.1:0-5496 GCA_050746425.1 Acidobacteriaceae bacterium | reverse complement strand
GAGGTGAAAAGCAAGAAAGAATTCGACATCGACGTACTAATGAAAATCCATCCACTGGAGGACCGCATCTACCGGCATCGCTGCGTCGAGGCATGGAGCATGGTGATTCCGTGGATCGGCTTTTCGCTTTCCGAGTTCATCAAGCAATGCGAGCCGCTCAGCTCCGCGAAATATGTCCAATTTCTCTCGATCGACGATCCCAAAGAGGAGCCTGAGATTTACTCTGTCCATCTCGACTGGCCATATTCCGAGGGCCTGCGTATGGATGAGGCCATGCACCCGCTGACCCTGCTCACTTTTGGCCTCTACGGACAGACGCTGCCCAACCAGGATGGCGCTCCAGTGCGCATTGTCGTTCCGTGGAAGTACGGATACAAATCGGCCAAGTCCCTGGTCCACATTAAATTCACCAAGCGCCAGCCTCGCACCACGTGGAATGAAGCATCGCCTAGCGAATACGGCTTTTATTCTAACGTCAACCCGGATGTCGATACCGTGCCGTGGAGCCAGAAATACGAACGAGTCATCGGCGCGCCGTTCTGGAAAGCCCGTCAGCCTTCTGTTTTATTCAACGGTTATGGAGATCAGGTTGCCAGCCTGTACAAAGGAATGAATCTCCGCTCGTACTACTAGCTCCACCTAATTTTGTCATCCCGATCGGATAAATAGGTTTGTCATCCCGACCGGGCCGCAACAGGGGTTCCCAATGCGCGATTTTGGCGCATAGGGGTGAAAGCGCAGTGGAGGGGCCTCCTGTTTTCCAGCAAACGCGAGGTCCTTCGGTCGAAGCGGTGACCTCAGGAATGACAGATTTGCTCGCTATGGAAGGATGTCAACAGAGCAACTTAGTTTCTATATGTCGAATCGCGCAATCGTAGCACTGAAGTTCATCGCGTTCCCCGCATGTCTCATTCCACTTGGCGTGTTGATATACCAGGGATTCACCAACTCCCTGGGGCCGGACCAGGTGGCGACGATCACCCACACCACTGGGTTTTGGACGCTGTATTTCCTGCTCATTTCGCTCGCCATCACGCCAGTGCGTCGCTTGAGCAAACATCTTGTGTGGCTCATCCGTTTTCGGCGCATGCTGGGGCTGTACGCCTTTTTCTACGGCACGCTTCATCTAATGACGTATGTCTGGCTGTTCTCCGATTTCAATGTCAGGACCATGGCGCACGACATCGCCAAACGGCTTTTCATCACCGTGGGAATGCTCGGCTGGGCCTGCCTTCTCCTATTGGCACTGACGTCTACCACATGGTCGATCCGCAAGCTGGGCGGCAGACGGTGGCTGACGCTGCACCGTCTCGCTTATATCGCCGCCACTGCCGGCGTCATCCATTATTGGTGGCTTGTTAAACCCGGCGTTTGGACTCCGTGGAAGGTGACCGCCATCCTTGGAATCCTATTCTTGGCGCGCGCAATATGGCGCCTTAGAGAATCCGCCCGCAGGCGAAAAGTCGCCATCGCCGCATAAAACTTTTCTTCAATTCCTTTGGAGCTTGCTCATCATTGTGAGCGCAGCGAAGAATCCAGGCATTTGTCTCTGCCGCTGAACAAATTCAGAAATCCTTCGCCTCGCTCAGGAGGACAAACCCGCATGAATCATGCAATCAATACCAATTGAAAATTGCCCGTTAGCAATTTCCGCGCAGCTCAATCACTCTGCGCACAGGCTCATACGTGGCGCGATGCAGCGGGCAGGGCCCATGTTCGGCAAGCGCGCGCAGGTGCTCCTCCGTGCCATAGCCTTTGTGCGAGGCCAGCCCGTACTGCGGATATTCCTCGTGATACCGGCACATCCACGCATCGCGGTACACCTTCGCCACGATCGACGCCGCCGCAATCGAAATGCTGATGGAATCGCCATAGATAATGGCCTGCTGCCTGCACGGCGTATCCAGCCGCTCGGCGTCGATCAGCAGAAAATCCGGCTGCGGAAATAGCTGGGCAATTGCAGCCAGCATCGCCAGGTGCGATGCCCGACGAATGTTGATCGCATCGATCGTCGCTGCGTCCGCAAAGCCAACTGCCACCGCAATCGCTCGCTTGCGAATGACGATATCCAGCCGCTCGCGTTCTTCCGGCGGCAATTGTTTGGAGTCGCGTACGCCGCGAATGCGCGTCTTCTCCGGAAGAATCACAGCCGCCGCAACCACCGGCCCGAACAATGCTCCGCGTCCAACTTCATCCACGCCGGCAATCGCCGTGGCCCCAAGTTGTCGCGCAGCGCGCTCATGCTTTTCGCCGCAGCTAAGGGTGCGCAGAAAACGCATCTTCTCCGCTTGCTTCGATCGCGGCAACTCAATTTCCGCGATTTCCGGCTCCCGCATTTGGGGATTTGCAACGCGCGCTTGATTCTTCACTGGCACCTAGTCGGAGTCTATCCCCTACCCCACATGTGGAGAACACGGAAATAATCTGCGTCCGTACTTCGAAATCATTTCGCGGCCGACTGGTTCGCCGCCCCGCTACTCCAAACCGTATTCGGTACAAATGCATCCGCCACAGTCATGATGTTGATGCTGTTTTTTAACTGCTCCAGACTTGCCTTGCTATCGACGACAATCGTCGTTGGCTCATTCGGCAACAGATCGAAGTAATTGTCGGACACCTTGGCGTCCGTATCTCCGAAAGAAACATAAACGCTGCGCGCCAGCACGCTCGATAAAAGTTGCAGCCGATACCCGCCATTCGCCCGTGCAAAATGGCTTTCAATCCTCGCCGCGGGAAGGTGAATCTCTCTGGTTGGAACGAAATACATCAGGTTGCTGGAAACCTGTTTCCCTTCGACCGTCAAATCCATCGCCGCAAATGTCTCCGTTGCATCCGCTGGTGAACCCGTATACGGCTGCGTTGAAACATTGACGTAAACCTTGCTGGACAACGGCGGAATCGTGACGTTCTGCGTTTGCGTGTTCAATACCGTTCCATCGAACTTCATAATGCGAACACGGACCGTTCCCTCGACCGGCGCGGTCTTGTCGGAAACAACTGAAACCGCCAGGTTGCCGTCCTTCACGCGCGACGATACTAGCAACGGAGCATAAAAACGCCGCGCATAATATTGCAGCGCCTTCCACCGGCCGTAGTAATCGATGCTCGACGATGAAACCACCGGCCAGCAATCGTTCAATTGCCAATACAAAGATCCCATCGTGCGCGGTCTGTCACGGCGAAGATGCTCCGCATTCAGCTTAATGAATTCTGCTTGAGAGACCTGACTGCCGTAGACCAGCGAAGCAAAGTCCTTCGGCTCGCCGTAATACTGCAACAGATAATCGTGAATGGTCTTATACCCATCCGCGCCTTTTTCATGGGAAGCCATCACTGCCGTCGATGTGCTCGTCCGGTCCTCTGGCAGCGTAAACGCATCGATGGTCCGCATGTCTGGAAGCGACTGAAATCCGTACTCGCTGACGAACCTGTAATGACGGCCCTCCTCGCTGCTGAAAGGCACCCGCGGCATCACATCGATCGATGTTCCAACCGAGTAGTCGTGTGTATCGCCGAACTCCTCGTTTCCGCCGACATCGTCGCCGTCTTCCAGAATCCAGTAGTTCTTGTTCTTTGTTTCCCCATAATTTCCGCTTGGAGTGCTAGGCCAATACGCCGCACCAGGGTCGTACCGTGCGACCAGGGTTGGAATGATTCCGCTGAATATCGTCAGGTAATCCGTCCACATCTGCAACCGCGCCATAGGAGTGACATTGACGCTGAATTGCAAAAAATTGTTCTCCTCCTCATTGTTGCCGCACCACAGCACAATGCTGGGATGGTTCCGCAGGCGTTTCACCTGATCGGTCACCTCCGCGGCAATCTCCTGCTTGTGGGAATATGTCCCCGATTGCCACGGCGGATTGGCAAACATGAAATCCTGCCAGACCATGATGCCAAGCTCGTCGCAGAGATCGTAAAACTGTTTCGTCTCGTAATAGCCTCCGCCCCATATCCGCACCATATTCATGTTGGCGTCTTTCGCCGACTGCAAAATATCGCGGATTTGCGCCACCGGCACGCGCGGCGGGAAGCTGTCGAACGGGACGACGTTCGCACCCTTTGCGAAGATCGGAATTCCATTCACCACAAACTCAAAAGAGCGTCCCCACTTGTCGGCAGACTGCCGCAACTCTACGGATCGAAGTCCAGTGCGCGCATCGGATGAATCCTGAACAACGCCGCCAATCGCAACGCTGGCATGGAAAGAATAGAGTGGCTGGACGCCGTATCCCGCCGGATACCATAGCTCAGGATGCTCGATCGTAATCGGCAATTCCACATGGTTGACGCCCGGATGCAACTGCGTCGTTTCCGTCGCTGTTTTCTCCTTGCCCGCAATTTCATATTGAACGGTCAAAACTGCTGGCGTATTTTCCGACGCCGACATTTCCACGTCGGCTAGAGCATGCGCGGTCTGCGCTGTCACATCCAGTTGGCGGATGTTCAGGTCGGAAATGCGGGCATCGTCCCATGCATCCAGCCTGACCGGCTTCCATAGTCCGCTGGTCACGAATCGAGGGGCCCAATCCCAGCCATATTGATAAGCAGCTTTGCGGATATATGTTTTCGCTAGATTGTGTATATCCGCCCGCCAGGGATCCTTCGCGGCAATTTTTTCCGCTCCGGCGATTGGCGAAGTGAAAACAACCAGCAGTTGATTTGGACCAGCCTTCAAATACGGCTTCGCGTTCAGGCGATACGTTCGAAACATGTTGTCCGATGTCAGCAGAAGCGTTCCGTTAAGATACACCTGCGCGCAGGTATTCAGGCCTTCGAATACCAGATCGACATTCCGTCTGCGCAAAAGTTGCTGGCTGGCCCGAAACGTGGTCCGATACTCCCAATCCGCATTCTCAATCCATTGCAGACGGGTTTCGTTATCTCGATAGAATGGAGCGGGAATCAGTTTGTTGCGGAGCAGGTCGAGGTGAACGTCGCCCGGCACGCTGGCGGGCAGCCACTGTGTATGGGCGATTCCCTCCAGATCCGTGGACTGTCGGAACTCCCACCCCTTATTCAACTCGATCGACTGGTTCGCTGCAGCCCTCGCATTCACGGAAAGAACGAAACCCAATCCGCAGAAAATAGATCCATAAATAATAAAACGAAGGCCCCGAAACAACTTCATCGCTTCACCTCTAAACAGTTCCTTACGATACTTTATACTGATTTGACGAGCGGTTCCGCCGTAGCCAACGCCGCGCCAGATGAGTGCTCGCTGGCGACCACGCCGTTGGCTTTAGGAATCGTACCCGCATCCTGCGCCACATTTGGGAGAGTTTTATGGCGATTTCGATCGAACTGAAACACGACCTGACGGAAGATTATGTAGTCTCGCCGGCACAGATTGAACATTATCGCGCCAATGGCTACGTCAAGCTGAAACATGTGCTTTCCGCGGACACCCTGGCGTACTACGGCCACGAAATTACGCGCAAAGTGAAGGAACTAAATTCTCAGCACCTTCCCATTGAGTAGCGCGACCTGTACCAC
>JBOGLY010000244.1:0-5528 GCA_050746425.1 Acidobacteriaceae bacterium | reverse complement strand
TGATTGTGCTGTTTGGCGCGTCGAGCGGGCCTGTGCCGCCGTTCGATCTGATCCAGTTGTCGCGCGGCGGCTCGCTATTTCTTACTCGACCGGCGCTACCGCATTATGTGCAGACCCGGGAAGAACTGGACGCGCGCTCATCGGATGTTTTTCAGCGATTGCAAAGCGGCGCGCTTCAGGTTCGCATCCATGCAACCTACCCGCTTGCGGAAGCCGCGAAGGCCCAGCAAGCCCTCCAGGGACGACAGACCACTGGTAAAGTGCTGCTGGTGCCTTGAGTTTACTTAGAGGCGGATCCATCCACCGGCCGCTTACGGCACATGAGTCGTGAGCGTCCAGAACTGAATGCCATAAGGGCCTAGATGAACGGGAACGGCTTCGCGGCCAGACGTTAGGGTTAAAGTGTCCAGGTGGCGCAGTCGCACATTTTCGAGATTCGATGAGGCCTGAGCGTCCAACATGCACCGGAAGGAATAGAGGGGTGCCGGCTGCCCATTTGTTTCGATGCTGATATCGACCGGATCAGCCGAAAAATTCCAGAAGAGCAGGCTATACATTCCGTAGGACTTGTCGTATGTGAGGAAAGCATGAACGTTGGGATTCGAGGAGTCAGCCTCCAGGCGGTCTCCGGTAAGCCGCGACAGCAGGAGAAAGCTGAAGTACGACGGCCGCATAACGTTCTGAAAATCGAATAACCCAAAGAACTCCGGCCACCGATTCCACCAGAATGCCGCGGCCGAAGCGTCCGCCGGAGATAGGAAAGGCGTGAAATCGTCGCGATCGATCCGGTAATCGCGAATCTGGTAGTAGCAGGAATAGGTCAGGCCAGCCTCCTTCATCCGCCATGCCGTCTCGTCGATGAAGGCGGCCTGAATGCGAGGATCATTGGGAAGTTTCCCCATATTCCATTCGTCAAGAATGGTCTCCGGATGCAGTGAGGGATATCTGGAGAGCAACGCCTTCACCTCGTAGACGGTTTTTTCGATGGCCGATGGATCGCTGCTGTAAATATGCCAGGAGACGAAATCGAGACGGACATGGCGGTTCGCGCAGAAGGAGAGGAGCGCGGGCAGAATTGGTGAGTTCCAGTGCGCCAGGGCCGGGCCGCCTACATGCGCGGTTGGATCGGCCCGCAGCACGGCCTCAATCGTATGGCGGTAGTAGTTGAGGTAATTCGCTGCCGTAAAAAGATACGGCGGAGATCCACCGGCTTCGCCATTGTCCGGCTCGTTGCCCACCTCCCAGTAAAGCCCGGTTAGGCCACGTTTTTTATAATGGTTCACCACGTGGGAAATGAAATCCTCCCACGCCGGATAGCTAGTCGGATTCACGATTCTTTCATTGAGGGTGGGATAAAGAAGCTTCGGCTTCAGGGTAAGATTCATAACGGGTATCGCACCCGCGGCAACAATGTCATCGACCGACCGATCCAGCGCTTCAAAATGGTACTGTCCCTTCTTCGGCATCAGATCGAAGTACTGCTGGACAAACAACCGGATCAGGGCGGGATGCAGCGCGCGAACCTCCGGAACCCGGCTATGCCACATTGGATCCGGACTCATTCCTCCTTGACCGAGAGCGATGTGGTTTATGTCGAGCGGGCCAAGATCGTGTCCAAACGACAGGTTCAGAACAGTTGTCTTAGACTGTGCGGTCGCGATCGATACACAACCGGCCAGAATTGCCAAAACAGGGAACCATCTCCTGCCTCCCATGCGAGTATCTCCTTTTATCGCTATTGCGAGTCCTTCGGATTCAGTGTTCGTGGCTGGGAAGCAGCAGCTTACGTTGGACTGAACGGGATCGGCAGGACTTTCATCTCCCCACAAAGAAAACGACCATGGGACTCCGTGCTACCAGCGGCCAAATAGCGACCAGATGCCTCTCTTTTTTGGCGCGACAATTTCGTCGTCTTCGTCAAATGGCCGCGTTCGTTGCGGCTGCTCCGGTAAAGTTTCTCCTTCAAAAACCGCTCGCGGATTTTTCACGCATAGCCGCTCCGCTTCCTCAGCCCCATAGTGATGCGAAATAAATTCGCGAGCCTTGCTCATCACCGGCGGCCGTGACGTTGTGTTGTGGGCATCGGTCGCAATAATATGGACCCATCCCCAATCCAGCAGTTCTTTTGCGATTCGCTGCGGACCCCTGCCAAACGCGCCTAACAGCGAGCCGGCCGTGACCTGCACCAGGCATCCCATGCGAAGCCATTGGATCAATTTGTCAGGCTCCTGCATCAGCGTCACATTTCGCTCTGGATGGGTAAGAATTGGGACTATTCCGGCCACGAACATTTCATGAAAGCTGGTGGAAATATTTTGCGGGATGCCAAAATCCGGAAATTCCACCAGCAGATATCGCTTTCCGTTGATCGTGTATTTCGTCGGGTGCGACAACGCATCCTCAATGTTGTCGAAGCTTAAATGGAAGTCGCAACCTAGCCCCAGCGTCAGGTCATCGCCAATCTGCTCTTGCAATTCCGCTTTCCGCGCGGCATTCACTTCCGGGAAGAAGGTATAGTCGCTGTTGGCGTGCGGCGTGCAGGCGATGTGAGTGATGCCGTCGTCGATGGCAATTTTCGCCATCTCCAGCGATGTCCCCACGTCTTTGGCACCGTCGTCGAGCCCGTAGAGCAGATGGTGATGAATGTCGATCATAGCTTCACCGGCGGTCGTTTCAATCAGCGTTGCCCGGCCAGCGCCGCCACCATGGACTTAAAGATGAGCAGGCCGTCCGCCGATCCCAGCAGGGCTTCGCTGGAACGGTCCGGATGCGGCATCATGCCCAGCACGTTGCGTCCCTCATTCAGAATGCCGGCGATGTTCGCGAGCGATCCATTTGGGTTGGCTTCCGGCGTAATTTCTCCGGCCGGCGTGGAATAGCGAAAGGCGATGCGGCGGTCGGCTTCCATTTGTTTTAATGTAGCGGCATCGCAGAAATAATTGCCTTCCATGTGGCCGATTGGAATCTTCAACACCTGGCCTTGATTCAAGAGATTGGTGAACGGCGAATCACTGGTTTCCGTCCGCAGATACACCTGCTTGCAAATGTATTTCAACCCCGCATTCCGCATCAGCGCGCCGGGCAGCAGACCACTCTCGGTCAGCACTTGAAAGCCATTGCAAATCCCCAGCACCAGGCCGCCGGAAGCGGCAAATCGCTTTACCGCCTGCATAATGGGCGCGAAATGCGCTATCGCGCCGGTACGAAGATAATCTCCGTAGGCGAAACCTCCGGGAACAAGAATCGCGTCGCAATTTTCCAGGTTTTCGCTTTCATGCCACAGCAAAACGACAGGTTCCCCGATCACCTCGGAGATGACATGCGCGGTGTCATGGTCGCAATTGGATCCGGGGAAAACAAGCACGCCAAATTTCATTTACATGTAGTTTATAGCGGATCGCATCTCGCTATCGAAACAGACTATCGCGAGGAATCGCCAGCATGAAGAAAAGCTGCGTCAGGGTTGTCGATTTAGATATCACGTCGATCAACTTTGCATTGCGGGTATGGCTATCCGCGGAAAAGAGTTGCGCCGTGGATTGCCTCCAATGACTGCTCCAGAGAACGGGTTTTCCAACGTCCACCGGTCGAAGGGCCTGGCGAATGTGCTGGCGAAAGTCGGCGTCGCGCTGCGGAACTGGCTGCGCGCAATGCTGATCGATGCCTGCGTCGTAGGCGCGCTGTGGATGCTTGGATTGTCGCTTCTGCATGTTCCGCTGGCGCCACTGTGGGCGGTCGTAGCGGCGCTGGTGCAATTCATCCCAACCTTTGGCAGTATGCTCGCCCTTATCGGTCCCACCTTGAGCATTTTGTTTGCCGGTCGCGGCCTGGGAGAACTCGGTCTACTGTTGGGGCTGTATGCGGGCATCGTTTTGATTGATGTGCTGGGTGTGCAGCCTTTTCTGATGAAGAAGAACACGCGGGTGCCAGTCTGGGCATCGATTTTCGGCCCTATCGTCCTGGGAATTATCATCCCATTCTGGGGAGTATTGCTGGCTCCTCCGTTGTTGGCGGTTGCGTTCGCCTTCCGACACCGGCCCCGGCCATGAAACCATGGTGGTGATAAAATCAGGGTTTGCGCGGTCGGTTGCGATCGCGATTTCACCTAATTTTCCATTGAAAGCAGTCTACGAGGGTCATCCATGTCCGGCCATTCGAAATGGGCCACCATCAAGCATAAAAAGGGCGCTACGGACGCGAAACGCGGCAAGATTTTTACGCGCCTGATCAAGGAAATCACCATGGCCGCCCGCGCCGGAGGCGGAGACCCGGACGGCAATCCGCGGCTGCGCGGCGCAATTGTTGCAGCCAAAGCGGAAAACATGCCACAGGACAACATCAAGCGCGCGATCCAGCGCGGCACCGGCGAGCTCGAAGGTGCGGCTTACGAAGAGATCACGTTCGAGGGCTATGGTCCTGGCGGTGTCGCAATCATTGTGGAATCGACGACGGACAATCGCAACCGTACTGTGAGCGAGATTCGCCACGCCTTTTCAAAGAACGGCGGCAACCTCGGCGAATCGAATTCGGTTTCCTGGATGTTTCACAAGAAAGGTCTCGTTTCTATCGCCAAATCCGCGGCGAGTGAAGATAAATTGATGGACCTGGTGCTGGAGGCTGGCGGCGACGACATCCGCGACGAAGGCGATTCCTGGGAGATCATCACCGAGCCAGCGGCCTTCGATGCTGTCGTTGCCGCGCTGAAAACCGCGGGCATCGAAACTCAGATGGCGGAAGTGACGCTGCTTGCCTCGACGTACACCCGGCTGGAAGGCTCGGCGGCGGCGCAGATGATTCGCCTGCTGGAAGCCCTGGAAGACCAGGACGACGTGCAGAATGTATATTCGAACTTCGATATCGATGCCAAGCAGATGGAAGAAGTCGCAGGTTAGCGGGCGGTCCAACTCACAAACCGTCCTGCATGAATTTTCCGCACGGAAGAGCCGAAGGAAACGATTGTGGCTACAGTGAACGTTCGCTATATTGTCGATGACGTTGACGCGGCCATCGCTTTTTATACACAAAACCTCGATTTCAAAATACAGATGCATCCGGCTCCGACCTTTGCCATGCTGGGTCGAGGCGATTTATGCCTTTTACTAAGCGCACCAAGCGGACAAGGCGGCGGCGGCCAGGTCATGCCCGATGGCACCATTCCAAAACCTGGAGGCTGGAATCGCATTTCGCTTCAGATTTCCGACCTCGCCGACACTGTCGAAGCTTTGCGCGAAAGAGGCGTTCACTTCCGCAACGAAATTGTCTTTGGCGTAGGCGGCAATCAAATCCTGCTCGACGATCCCTCGGGAAACCCTGTGGAGTTGTTCGAGCCAACCCGGTAAACGTTCAATTGACATGTTCCGTTCATGACTTTGAAGTTCGGACAAGCAAACCACAACTATGAAAACTGGCTGCCAGCAAACGCGGCGCGCTAGGGTCGGTCGCAATCGGTTGGAGTGCCTTTGAAGAAGCCCGTAAGTAGCATGGTTGCGCTGCTGTTTTGCTCGGCAAATTTTTGCTTCTCTCAAATC
>JBOGLY010000243.1:0-5532 GCA_050746425.1 Acidobacteriaceae bacterium | reverse complement strand
CACGGAACTCAAGCCCGGAGAAACCTTCCATAGCATTACGGAATACATCTTTTCCACCGAGAAATAGGCAGGCGGAACGCGTCGGCTACCATGCGATAGTTGAGAAATATTCCTGACTGATCATTCGACACTGGACGATAAGTGCTGTTAAGCTAAATTGCGCTTGCATTGACACGTTATGAGCAAACGACAGACGCTATCTAGTACTGCGAGTCCAGACCAGAAGCCGGCACGGACAACCCTGAAAACTCTCGCCAACCATCTGGAACTGTCTCCGACAACGGTTTCATTTGTCATCAGCGGCTCTCCATTCGCTGAGACGATCGCCAAAAGCACGCGCGAAAGAATCTGGGCCGCTGCCGAAGAGTTGAACTATCGCCCCAATGTCTTCGCTCGATATCTGCATACCAAAAAAACCTACAGCGTGGCCGTATTGGTCCCGGATGTGGGCGATGAATATTCCGCCGCTTTAATCGGCGGGATTGAAAGCTGCTTGACGAAGAAAGGTTTTTTTTATTTTGTCGTCAGCCATCGCGGCGCGCCAGATTTGCTGCGGGACTCACCCGACACCCTGCTCGACCGCGGCGTGGAGGGAATGATTTTCATCAACACTCCATTGAATCGTGCACTGCCGGTGCCGATTGTGGCCATCTGCGACATCACTGAAGGCCCCGGCATTACGCGCATCAAAATTGACAACGGCAAGGCCGCTGCCCTTGCGGTCGATCATCTTCTCGCGCTTGGTCATCGTGACATTGCGGTCATTAAGGGTCCCCAGGGCAACGGCGACACCGACGACCGTTGGGGACAATTCCAGAAAGCGTTCAAGCGGCATGGCATCCACGTTCCCGCAGAGAACACTGTGCACCTTGGCGTCTACCCCGCCTGCAATGAAAAGACGATGGCGGAAAATGGATTCACTGCCGCCCAGACCCTGCTGGCGCGGAACCGATCGTTCACCGCACTGGTCGCATTCAACGATGCCTCGGCAATCGGCGCGATTCGCGCCTTGTCCGATGCAGGCTTGCGGGTTCCAGAAGACGTATCCGTCATCGGGTTCGATGACATTCCGCAGTGCTTGTTCACCGTACCCCGGCTGACCACCATTCGACAGCCTTTGTCGTACATGGGAGAACTTGCCGCAAATACACTGCTCGAAAAGATATCCGGCAACGATTCCGTACCCAAAC
Organism: Acidobacteriaceae bacterium; assembly: GCA_050746425.1. GTDB lineage: Bacteria > Acidobacteriota > Terriglobia > Terriglobales > Acidobacteriaceae > JAKAAZ01. Next base: position 4,342 of record JBOGLY010000243.1, on the reverse strand, counting down.
TCCTCAAGGTAGCTCCAGAGTTGGTGGTGCGGGAAACAACAGCCGCCTGCCCCATTCCGGACAAGTTATCGGTCGCCGCAATCTCTGCGGCTCGCTCCCGATAGCTCCGATTTACATTCCCGCAACATTTGTCAACACGACTGAAGCGCAACCGGGGTCCTCAATGCGCGAACTTTGCGCATTGGGGTGGCTAGCGCCCGCGCTCCTCCGATCCCACACGTCCTATACTCAGGGCAATCTAAATCGTTTTTGATCTGCCGGTTTAGCCCGATTCGCCTTATAATTGATTCGCTTTGTAAGCGGTCTCCAAATGCGTTCTATATCTGCGGAGACGAGTTGCTCTTCCGCTGCTGAGGAACTGCGAGAATCGGCGTTTGCCTCGCCGTAAATTCCTAAATGAAGCAATCAAGCAGTCCGCTGTTGGTTCCGTGAGGTGTTTCCTATGCGTCTGTTCGCTATATTGCTGCTCGCGACCTTCTCTATTCCCGCCGTGTCCGTTGCACAAGACCATTTCCAATATCCATTTCAAAACCCTAACCTCCCGACGGACCAGCGCATAGACAATCTGCTTTCACTGATGACATTGCAGGAAAAGATCAACGCCCTCAGCACCAATCCGGATGTCCCGCGTCTGGGCGTTCATGGATCAAACCAAATCGAAGGGCTTCACGGCGTGGCGCTGGGCGGCCCTGGAGGCTGGGGACGGGTGTTTCCCCATGGAGTCAAATTCGGCACGCCCGGTTTCCATCCTCTGAATGAGCCGCTGGAAACGACGCAATTCCCCCAGGCCGTTGGACTGGGAGAAACCTGGGATCCGGCGCTGCTGCAACAAGCGGCCAGGGAGGAAGGGATCGAGGCGCGTTACATCTTTCAAAGCCAGGATCGTGGCGGAATTGTCGTGCGCGCGCCAAACCTGAACCTGGAGCGCGATCCACGATGGGGCCGATCCGAGGAATCCTACGGAGAAGACCCGTACCTGGTCGGCACTATGGGCATTGCCTTCGTCAAGGGTCTCCAGGGCAACGATGGCCGATACTGGCGGACAGCGTCGCTGCTGAAGCACTTCGTCGCGTACAGCAATGAAACCGATCGCGGCGGATCGTCCTCCAATTTCGATGCCCGGCTGCTTCACGAGTACTATACCGTCGCCTTTCGCATGGCCATTGAGCAGGGCGGCTCGAACGCCTATATGACCAGCTACAACGCGGTCAATGGCATTCCCATGACGGCCAGCCCCCTGCTGCGCAACCTGACCATGAAAAAGTGGGGCTTCAACGGCATCATCTGCACCGACGCCGGCGCCTTGACCTTCATGGTTACGGAACATAAATATTGCCCCAACATGAATGTGGCCGCGGCGGACGCGATCCATGCAGGCATCAACCAGTTTCTGGATAGATACCGCACTCCGGTCGAAGGCGCGCTTCAGCAAAAACTGATCACCGAGGCCGACATCGATCGCAACCTGCGGGGCGTCTATCGCGTAATGATCAAGCTGGGTTTGCTGGACCCGCCGAATCTGGTTCCGTTTACCTCCATCAACAGCAAGAACGGTCCCGCGCCCTGGGAAGCCAAAGCAACCAAGCAACTCGCTTTGCATGTGACCGAGGAATCCATTGTCCTGTTGAAAAATTCAAACAACGCGCTACCGCTGAATATGTACAAGCTGAAGACCATCGCCGTAATCGGCCCGCGCGCCGATGAGGTCGATCTCGACTGGTACAGCGGCACTCCTCCTTTCACTATTACTCCGCTTCAGGGGATTAAGTCCTATGTTGGATCGGCTGTAAAAGTGAATTACGCGCGAGACAATACGAGCGGCGCGGCAGTACAGGCGGCGAAATCGTCCGATGTCGCAATCGTCTTTGTTGGCAACCAGCCGACCTGCGGCATGGGTTGGGGACATTGCCCCGATCCAACCGAGGGCAAGGAGGCATTCGACCGCAAGCAGATCAACATGAACCCTGAGCAGGAGAAGCTTATTCAGGACGTCTACGCCGCAAATCCGCGGACCATCGTCGTTCTCGTCTCAAGCTTCCCTTACACGATCAACTGGACTGAAGAACATGTTCCCGCCATTCTCCACATGGCCCACAACAGCGAGGAAGAAGGCACGGCGATCGCCAATGCTCTGTTTGGAAGCTACGACCCAGGCGGCCGCCTCGTCGTAACCTGGCCAAAGTCCATCGACCAGTTGCCGCCTCTCATGGATTACAACATCCGCGATGGCCGCACCTACATGTACTTCAAGGGGCAGCCGCTTTATCCCTTTGGCTACGGCCTCAGCTACACCACGTTTAAATATTCAAATCTTAAGATCAGTTCCCCAACGCTGAACAGCAACGGCCAGGCCATTGTCAGCGTGAAGATCGCAAATACCGGCGCAGTGGCTGGAGATGAAGTGGTCCAAATGTACGTCCAGTATCCGGACTCCAAAGTCTCCCGTCCGCGCGAACAGCTGCGAGGCTTTCAGCGCGTCCACCTGGACCCTGGCGCAAGCCAGACCGTGCGCCTGCCGCTGCGAGCAAAAGATCTTGCATATTGGGACCAGCCCTCCGGAAGCTTTTGGGACATGGACGCCGGGCATTTTGTCGTGGAACCAGGAAAAATCAATGTACTGATCGGCAGTTCTTCCGCCGACATTCGCCTGCGAAAATCTCTTCTGGTAACCTCTGAAACCCAACCTTGATCTAATTTTTGTTGGAGGCAATTTGTGCTGAATCAATTGACGAGAATTCGTTCGAACCTCCTGATTTTGTCAGTTCTCCTATTCTCAATAGCACTGATGGCACAAGGAAAAATCAGCGTGACGAAAACGTCCACGGGTGCCACCGTCAGGACGCCGACGGACACGTTGCACATCACGGTCTGCGGGCCGGCCTCCGTGCATGTCGTGGCCGCCCCCAATGCGGAAAACAATGGAAACGTGTTGGCTGGAACGCCGAAAGAACCGTGGATGGTCCACGCTTGCTCGCCCGCAAAATTTACTTTGAATGTTCCAGCCAATCCCTCCCCCGCCACTACCCAGAAGCACTTGTGGAACCCGGTTGTCGCCACGTTGGATACGGGAACCGTGCGCGTACTCATATCGCTCAACACCGGAAGTCTGCAGTTTCAGGATGAGCAAGGCAATCGTTTGTTGCAGGAGTTCCAGGACAGGCCTCGCACCTACCGCCCCGTCACCCGCAACGGAGAGGCCATGTTCAGCGTCGAGGACCGCTTCTACCCGGAAGTGCGCGAAGCCCTCTACGGCTTGGGACAACATCAGAACGGCGCATTCAACTATCGCGGCACTGTTGTCGAGTTGGCGCAGGCCAACACCGACGTAGACGTTCCGCTACTGGTTTCGACCAAGGGGTATGGAATCTTCTGGAACTCGGCGGCCATTTCTTACTTCGACAATCGTTTCCCTTCTGAAATGCGTTTTAGTTCGAACGCCGCGAATGCCATCGACTACTACTTTCTCTACGGCCCGGAAATGGACCAGATCATCCATCAATATCGGGTAATGACAGGCCACGCGCCGATGTTCGCCAATTGGGCCTATGGATTTTTTCAATCCAAAGATCGCTATAAAAGCTCCGCGGAATTGTTAAGCATCGCCAATGAATATCGCAGCCAGCATGTTCCGCTGGATGTAATCGTGCAGGATTGGTTCTGGTGGGTGAAACAGGGCGATCCGGAATTCCGGCCACAAGCGTACCCGAATGTCCCGGAAATGCTGCAGAAATTGCATGACGAGCATGTCCACGCCATGCTCAGCGTGTGGGCTGTGCTCAGTCCGCAATCCAAAAACTATCAGGCAATGAAGGCCCGCGGTTTTATTATTCCCGGCACCGAAGACTATGACCCCACCAATCCTGCTGCGCGAGATTTCTATTGGAAACACCTGGCCGGCAAGCTGTTCGCGCAAGGCTGGGACGCTTTCTGGCTCGATAGCTCCGAACCGGAAGCGCAATATCCCCATGGCGGGCAGAGCGACGCCGTTCTGGAAAACAAGAAGCTCTTCATTGGCAATGGCGCCCTGTATACCAATATTTACCCGCTGATGCATACCGGAAACGTGTACAGCCATTGGCGTAAAACCACGGACAGCAAGCGCGTCTTCATCCTCACCCGGTCCGCCTTCGCGGGCCAGCAGCGCAATGCCGCCACAACATGGTCTGGAGATGTTTTCAGCACCTTCTGGGCCTTCTCCCGGCAGGTGCCCGCGGGCCTGAATTTTGCGCTCTCGGGTATGCCCTACTGGACAACCGACATCGCTGGATACGGGCCGCCGCTGGCTCGCGATACACGCGACCCCGCCTATCAGGAGCTATACACGCGCTGGTTTGAGTATGGC
>JBOGLY010000242.1:0-5541 GCA_050746425.1 Acidobacteriaceae bacterium | reverse complement strand
CAATGCAAATGGGCACGCCTCATTCGAAAAGTTACTGCAAACACTCTGCCCACGCCGCACTGTGCGTTCTGGTCGCCGCTTTGTTCCTTCAGGCAGCGCTGCCGCTCTCTGCCCAATCAGCCAACGCGGTTCCGGTTCCAGCGCAGTTCGCCACTGCCCACACGGTTTTTCTGGCCAGCGGAGCAGCCCCAGGCGCAGGTGGAAAAGAAGTTCTCATTGCGCAGATGGTCTACTCAAGCTTCTACAAATCTCTCTCTGCCGCTGGGCGCTATCGCCTGGTCAGCACGCCAGACGACGCGGAACTTTCCATGGTGATCTCAACCCAAACGGCCATGTCAGATGTTATGAAAGGCGATTCTGTCGATGAATCGTATCTTCGCCTCGAAATTTTTGACGTCAGAACGCACAGCCTCTTATGGACGATCGACGAGCCTCTCAACGGCGCCTTTCGAGAGAAGACATTTCAGAAGAACGTCGACAAATCCGTTGCGGCCATTATGAGCGATCTTAATTCGCTCGCCAGCGGAGCGGTCCCAGGCAAACCAGGAAAGTGAACCATGAGTAAAACGGCAGACAAAATATGACACACAATCCAAAGCACAACAGCATCCCCCTGACTGAAGGTCCCACCCGCGCCGGCGCGCGCGCCATGCTGCACGCCGTCGGCTTTTCCCGCGAAGATCTTTCAAAGCCCATCATCGGCATAGCCAACACGTGGACCGAGATTGGTCCCTGCAACTATCACCTGCGCACGCTGGCCGAAGCGGTAAAGCAAGGCATCCGCGAGGCAGGTGGCACGCCCATGGAATTCAACACCATCACGATTTCCGATGGCATCACGATGGGTACGCAAGGCATGAAAGCGTCTTTGATCAGCCGCGAAGTCATTGCCGACTCCGTTGAACTGGTGGCGCGCGGCAATCTCTTCGATGGCCTGATCGCGATTGCGGGCTGCGATAAGAACATGCCCGGCACGGTGATGGCGCTTGCCCGGCTCGATATTCCTTCGCTAATGCTTTATGGCGGGTCCATTGCGCCGGGACATCTAAACGGAAAAGACGTGACGGTGCAGGATGTATACGAAGCGCAGGGTTCGTTTGCCGCTGGCAAAATCGACGCTGAAGCGCTGAAGGCAATTGAGATGAACGCTTGTCCGGGGGCGGGAGCCTGCGGCGGCCAGTTCACCGCCAATACCATGGCGATGGCTTGCGAATTTCTCGGCATCTCGCCAATGCATATTTCCGGCGTGCCCGCGTTGTCGCCGGAAAAAACCAAAGCCTGCCGCGCTGCTGGAGCGATGGTGCTGGAGCTGGCGAAGAGCGATCTGCGACCGTCGAAGATCATCAACCGCGCCTCGCTGGAAAATGCCATCGCCAGCGTGGTCGCATCGGGCGGATCTACCAACTCCGTGCTTCATTTGATCGCAATCGCGCATGAGGCCGGGATTCAGCTTTCCGTCGATGACTTCGATCGCATCAGCCGCAAAACTCCTCTGCTCTGCGATATGAAACCCGGCGGACGCTATGTTGCCACAGACTATCAGGAAGCAGGAGGAAGCCGCCTGCTGGCGCAACGTCTGCTCGCCGGAAACCTCCTTGACGGGAATCAAATGAACGTCTCCGGACGCACATTGGAGGAGGAGGCGGCGCTGGCGAAGGAGAAACCGGGTCAAAAAGTGATTTATTCGCTAGACCAACCTTTGAAATCAACTGGCGGGCTCGTCATCTTGAAAGGCAATCTTGCGCCGGAAGGCTGCGTGATTAAAGTTGCCGGTCATGAGCGGCTGACGCATCGCGGCCCGGCCCGCGTGTTTGAAACAGAAGAGGCAGCGTTTCATGCGGTCGAAGCACGGAGCCTGAAACCGAACGACGTGGTTGTGATTCGCAATGAAGGCCCGCGCGGTGGGCCTGGCATGCGCGAAATGCTGCAGGTAACAGCAGCCATCGCCGGCATTCCAGAGTTGAGCGACACGGTTGCGCTACTGACGGACGGTCGTTTTTCCGGCGCCACGCGCGGTCTGATGGCTGGCCACGTTGCTCCGGAAGCGGCATTGGGCGGCCCAATTTCAGCCGTCCGCGACGGCGACACGATTGTGTTCGACATTCCGAAACGCGAACTTCGTCTGGACGTGAGCGACCAGGAGCTTCAATCGCGAATGAAAAACTGGCAAGCCCCGGCGCCGAATTCTCCACGCGGAGTCTTTCGGAAGTATGCCGAAAGCGTTTCTTCCGCCGCGCGCGGAGCGGTCACAAATTACTGATGAAGAAGGCCATTATGGATAAGCGAGGAAAAACTGCAGGCAATCGTCTCAACTCGCCGGACGCGGCAATCTATAGCCAGCCGACGCAACTGACGGGCGCGGAAACCGTCTGGGCGACTCTGGTGGGCGAAGGCGTCCGCGATGTGTTCGGCTATCCAGGCGGGGCGATCCTTCCCGTCTACGATGCGCTTCGTAAATTTCCCATCCGTCATATTCTGGTCCGCCACGAACAGGGCGCGGCACACATGGCCGACGGCTACGCGCGCGCTTCCGGTCGGGTTGGCGTTGCCGTAGCCACCTCCGGGCCGGGAGCAACCAATCTTGTCACTGGTATCGCCACCGCCATGCTGGATTCGATTCCGATGGTCTGTATCACTGGACAGGTTTCGAGCAAGGTCCTGGGCACCGACGCATTTCAGGAAGTTGATATTACCGGCATCACGCTCCCCATAACGAAGCACAATTTTCTGGTGCGTCGCCCCGAAGACATCGCGCCCGCTCTGCGGGAAGCCTTTCGCATTGCGCAGTCCGGCCGCCCAGGACCGGTGCTGGTCGATATTACAAAAGATGCGCAGCAGAATTCAGCCATCTTTGACTTTGCCGCCGCTGCGCCTCAGCCCTATCGCCCGCATCCGATGCTGTCGGCGGACTCGACCTCAATCCGCGAAGCGCTGGAATTGCTGCGCAATGCGAAGCGTCCGGTAATTCTTGCCGGACAAGGAATTCTGCACTCGTGCGCAATGGAGCAGGTCCGCGCGCTGGCGGAACGGACGCAGATTCCTGTCGCCTGCACGTTGCTGGGGCTCACGGCGTTCCCCGCCTCGCACCCGCTGAACCTGGGCATGATGGGCATGCACGGGGAAAGCTGGGTGAACCACGCCATCCAGCAGGCCGATCTGCTGATTGCATGCGGCATGCGGTTCGACGATCGCGTCACAGGTTCCCTTTCCACATACGCGCCGAACGCAAAGAAAATTCATATTGAGATCGATCCCGCAGAGATCAACAAAAACGTTCGTGTCGATGTCGGATTGATTGGCGACCTGAAGGAGATTCTTGAGACGATGCTGCCGCGATTGCCCACTCGCGATGGCTCGGAATGGCTCCATGCAATCTCCGCGATGAAAGGCGATGCCGCCGTGCGCGACATTCAGCATCTGCCGGACAACGGCCATCTCTATGCTGCGCACGTTATCAACGACATCTGGCGCGAGACCAATGGAGACGCCATCGTGGTGACGGATGTCGGCCAGCATCAGATGTGGGAAGCCCAGTATTACAAGCACGACCGACCGCGTTCACTCATTACTTCCGGCGGCCTGGGGACGATGGGTTTTGCGCTGCCGGCGGCAATCGGCGCAAAAGTTGCGTGCCCCGAGAAAGAAGTCTGGGTCATCGCCGGCGATGGTGGGTTTCAGATGACCAGCGCGGAGATGGCCACCATCGTACAGGAACAATTGAAGATCAACATTGCCATCGTGAATAACGGCTACCTGGGCATGGTGCGTCAATGGCAAGAGACGTTCTACGAAAAAAATTATGAATGCACGCCGCTGATCAGCCCGGACTTCGTCAAGCTCGCGGATGCACATGGCATCCAGGGCAAACATGTGCGCCGCCGCTCTGAAGTTGTCTCCACTGTCGAAACAGCTCGAGAACATCCGGGGGCATTTCTCATCGACTTCCACGTCGAGCAGGAGGATTCCGTCTATCCGATGATTGCGCCTGGCGCGGCACTGCACGAAATGATCCGCCGTCCGACACACAATCCACTGGTTGAAACGCCTATGGATAAATGAGGGATTACATAGTCAAGCTTCTTCACGAGATAAGAGATGCTGAAGCTGAACGGATGGAAGAGGATAGGGATTATTCGATGTTGCATACATTTGTAGCGCTGGTCGAGGACAAAACCGGACTGCTGGCGCGCGTCGCCTCGTTGTTTCGGCGCCTTGACGTAAATATTATTTCGTTGACGGTTGGCGGCACAGAAACTGCGGGCGTGGCGCGGACAACCATCGTCGCCGAAGCGGCGGCGGAACGAGCACCGCGCATCATGGCGTCGCTTTATAAACTTGAAGGCGTCATTGAAGTGGACGATCTGGGCAGGCACTCCGCAGTGGTTCGAGAATTGGCGATGCTGAAAATCGCAGCGGACCAGAGCACACGTTCCGATTTATTTCAGCTCGCTGAAGTTTTCCGCGCACGCATCGTCGACTTGGCGCCGGAATCCCTGATGCTGGAGATCACAGGCAGCGCCAGCAAAATTGAGGGACTGGTACAGATTCTGCTTCAGGGAAATTACCGTATCCTTGAGATGGCGCGCACCGGACGAATGGCGATGCGCCGCGGACACCATGCCAGCCGGGTGCTGGAAGCACTTGGAGACACCACGCCACCCGCTGATCAGAAACCATTTTTCGGCGCGTCGAAACGTGAAGCGCCCGACCTGCTCGAAGACGAAAATCACGCATAACCCACCGAACGGAGAGAAACGATATGGCGAAGACCTACCACGACGAAGATGCAGACCTGACATTGATCCGGCGGAAAAAGGTGGCCATCATCGGCTACGGCTCGCAGGGACACGCGCACGCGCTCAATTTGAAAGATTCCGGCGTTGAAGTGCGGATCGGTCTGCCGGACGGCAGCAAATCGAAATCGCGCGCCGAAAAAGCGGGCCTCCAGGTGATGACCACGTCCGAGGCTGCCAAATGGGCAGATGTAATCATGGTGCTGACTCCGGACCAGACACAGGGAAAGATTTACGCCGACTCGATTGCGCCGCACATGACGGCGGGAAAAACGCTGATGTTCGCGCATGGATTTAACATTCGTTACGAGACCATTCATCCACCGCTCACGGTGGATGTCAGCATGGTCGCCCCGAAAGCGCCGGGGCACCGCGTGCGTGAAGTGTTCCAGGAAGGCGGCGGAACTCCAGGACTGGTTGCCGTGCATCAGGATGCAAGCGGGCAAGCTCTCGCGCTGGCGCTTTCCTACGCCAAAGGTATCGGTTGCACCCGCGCCGGCGTGATTGAGACCACGTTCAAGGAAGAAACTGAAACCGATCTTTTCGGCGAACAGGCAGTCCTCTGCGGCGGTGTCAGCGCATTGATCAAAGCCGGTTTTGAAACTCTGACAGCGGCTGGCTATCAGCCCGAAGTTGCCTACTTCGAGTGCATGCATGAGCTGAAGCTGATTGTCGACTTAATATATCGCGGCGGCCTGGCATATATGCGCCATTCGATTTCCGACACGGCGGAATATGGCGATTACAC
>JBOGLY010000241.1:0-5574 GCA_050746425.1 Acidobacteriaceae bacterium | reverse complement strand
GAGCGTAGCAGGAGCAGCCTCTGTTGAGCAAACCGAAAGCGGATTAGTGTTTGGGTAGACTCCGGACTTTAGTCCGGAGAACAGCGGCTGCGGGATACGCCTTCAGGCGCTGAGGCAATATGAAAGATAAAAACCCATGAAGTGGACGGACTTCGATAACACGGTCGTCATTCTGGTGCTGCTCATCCACTTTGCGTGGATTTTGTGGGTGATCTTCGGCGCATTCTGGACATCTGGCCACCGCTGGCTGACCGCATTCCACGTTGCGTCGCTGATTTGGGGAATCCTGGTCGAAGTCGGACCATGGCCTTGCCCGTTGACGTTGACCGAAGATTTTTTCCAGCACGCCGCTGGACATGCCGCCTATCGCGGAAGCTTTCTGCTGCACTACATGAGTGCGCTGGTGTATCCCAATGTGTCACTCACGCTGCTGATCGTCTGCGGCGTAGCGGTCTGCGGGGTGAACCTGGCCATTTATGTGTGGCGCGCGTCTAAATGGATGCGCCGCAATCGCACGGTCTCTCGCTCCCGCTAGTCTTTTGTTGCTGCGGCCCTAAAAGGTTGAACATGGGTGCCCCATACTCGCCGCGTGTCGGGGTCCCCGGCGGGCGATTTGTGCCCGCTGGGGTGGCTGGGCGGCTAGTGTGGGATGCGACGATGCAGCAGGGCCGGATCAATAGCTTTGCGCGAATTGCGAATGCGCGCACTGGCCAAACTCCTGAAAAAAGATGCCTTGCTTCGATCCGGGTTTGGTACCAGTTTTCCGCAACTGAAAAGACAGCCGACGGCATCCCTTATCTGGTAGAGTTTGCGAAAGGAGTATTCCGATATGGAACAGGAAATGACTTGGTTGCGTGCGCTGGCAGCCGGATCGTTGGTTACCGCCGCTGCATTGTTGCTGACTGGACGAAAAAAGGCTGCGCTGACAGCGTCTGGTTTGGGAGCAGCGGTCATTCTATCCGAGGATCCCGACGCGATGAAGGAGCTATGGCGACATGTTCCCGATTTGCTGCAGGACGGACATGAAATGTTGGGCCGGTTGGAAGGCGTTCTCGACGGCATCACCGAGCAGGGCGGTCGCGTCCGTCAACTGGTTCGGCGAGCTTAGGGACACTCTGATTATGTGACTGTTCTGAGAGCTTTGGGTAGACCCCGGCCTTCAGGCCGGGGATAAGTCACTTTTCCTAAAAGATTTTGTTGATCAGATCGTCGCCGAGGCCGAAACCTAAACCCATTTCCATGGCGCGTCCAAAGCCAGATTGCAGAAACCCTCCAAGGCCCCCTCTTCCCATGGGAGAAACGAACGCGGGCTGCGCGTAGCCTGGCTGTGCTTGCGCGGGATATCCGGCGCTGTACGCCTGATTCTGGTTCGCCACGAAACCGTGGATGGCTTGCAGCAGGCTTGTCGTCTGCTGTTGTTGCGCCTGGATGGCCAGCGCGATCTCCTTCAAATCGAGGACCCACTCGCGGGCCTGCTGATTTCCATTTGCGGACTCGGCCTGGAGCTTTGTCGCCAATTGCGTGAGTTCCTGCGCCACCTGCTGCGAGGCAGTTTGCAACTGGCTGTATTGCTGATCGACAGTTTGAATGTCCATTATTCTTTTCCTTCCTTCAGTGAAAGCGTCAATTTCCTCAATTGTAAGACGCTACCAATAGAAGGGCGCATCTCGCGTCCCTTTTCTTCCCGCTGGCATCTATCATTAAGGTGGAACAACGGCACCCGCGCAATCGACTCCAAACAATTGAAGAAGGTAGGCTCCAATGGAACTTCGTTTTACGCTGCCAGCAAAACTTGAGCAGGATTTTTTTGCCGCCGTCGCCGATTGGAAAAACGGAAAGATCGATCGCCTGTGGGCGCGCGATGCCAGCTTGTGGACCAACCAGGATGAGTCGAAATGGCTCGGCTGGCTCGATATTGTCGAACGCCAGCAGAAGGACCTGGCGACGTTTCGCGCCCTGGCGCAAGACATCAAAAAATCCGGATTCCGATCTGCTCTGCTGCTCGGCATGGGCGGATCCAGTCTTTGTCCGGAGGTGCTGGCGCAGACCTTTGGGCGGCAGGATGGATTTCCGAAGCTGTCCATTGTCGATTCCACCGATCCGGCGCAGGTGCGCGCCGCTGAGCAGAGCGTCAACCTCAAAGAGACCATCGTCATTGTGTCGAGCAAATCCGGCTCCACGCTGGAGCCGAACATTCTGAAGCAATATTTCATGGCGCGCATGAAGGATGCCGTTGGCGCGGAAGCCGGCAGGCACTTTATCGCCGTCACCGATCCCGGCTCGCACATGGAGCAGGTCGCACAGGCAGATGGCTTCCGTCACATTTTCTATGGCGATCCGCAAATCGGCGGGCGCTACTCCGCGCTTTCAAACTTTGGCATGGTCCCCGCCGCAGTTATGGGTTTGGATGTCGAGAAGCTGCTGGCCAAAGCGAAGAACGCTGTCGAGGCGTGTCATTCGACCAACATTAAAAGAAATCCCGGCGTGGAACTTGGCCTGATCCTGGGAGCGGCAGCTAACGCCGGGCGCGATAAGATTACATTTTTCACTTCGCCCGAAGTCTGCGATATGGGAGCGTGGTTCGAACAGTTGATTGCGGAATCCACCGGCAAGCAGGGCAAGGGAATCACCCCCGTCGATCTGGAGCTGATAGCAGCGCCAGACCGCTATGGCGAAGACCGCATCTTCGCTTATGTGCGGCTTGAGGGTGCCGACAATGCTCATCTGGACGCGGGCGTGGAGAAGCTGGAGAAGGCAGGCCAGCCTGTAGTGCGCCTTGCGATGCGAGACTTGTACGACGCCGCCGAGCAGTTCTTTACGTGGGAAATTGCGACTGCCGTAGCGGGTTCGCTGATTGGCATCGACGCGTTCAATCAGCCGGATGTCGAGGCAGCGAAGATAGAAGCGCGTCGCTTGACCGACGAATACGACAAGACAGGAAAACTGCCGGAGCAGACGCCGATTTTCGACGATGGAAAGATCAAGCTCTTCGCCGATCCCGCATACGCCGCCGTTTTGCACGGTGGCCAACAGATGGGCCAGCCGGATTTGCCCGGATACCTGCGCGCGCATCTGGCCCAATTGAAGCAAGGCGATTATTTCGCTGCGCTTGGCTTTATCCAGCGCAATCGCGAGCACGAAAGAGCGATGCAGCAATTGCGCCATCAGGTCCGCGATAAGAAGAGGGTCGCCACCTGTCTCGGTTTCGGTCCGCGCTTCCTGCACTCCACGGGTCAGGACTATAAAGGCGGCCCCAACACTGGAGTATTTCTCCAGGTCACCGCCGATCATGCCGAAGACCTTGCCATTCCCGACCAGAAATATACGTTTGGCGTAGTCATCGATGCGCAGGCGGCGGGCGATCTCAGCGTGCTGCAGCAGCGGGGCAGACGTGCGCTGCGGGCCCACCTGGGCAAGGATGTGGAAGCAGGGCTGAAATATTTGGGCGACGCCGTGGCCAAGGCGCTGAGTTAACAATATTGAGATATGTCCTCCTGAGCGAAACGGAGTGAAGCGAAGGACCTTGCGTTTCTGGGCCAACCGCGAGATCCTTCGCCTTCCGATCAGGACGATAAGTTTGGTCAATCCGGGTCGACTGGGCCAAGCGCTCGTCCACTCAATTGAGGCTGACCAGCGGCGACGGTGGAAGCCCAGCCAGCATTCGTGCACGTTTAAACACCGTCTCGAGCATCTCCCGTGTCAGCAGTCCTGTGTTCGTATTCTGCAACGATGGGTGATATGTCGCCAGAATGTGCTGTCCAGCCGGAATCTGAAATTCCGCGCCGTGGCTAAACACCAGCCCCTTGCGGCTGGGGATTTTCCCGCTTCGCAACAAGTGCGCGACGTATCCGTCGAACGCGATTTTCCCAAGGCAGACTATGACGCGCAACTCTTTTAGGATCGCGATTTCTTCATCCATGAAGCTGGCGCAGTTTCTGATTTCCGCGGGCTGCGGCTTATTGCCCGGCGGCGCGCAGCGAACCACAGAGGTGATGCGGAGGTCTTTCAGGCGCATGCCATCGTCAAGCGAATGCGCGGTTGGCTGCGAAGCAAAGCCGGTGGCGTGCAACACGGGGTAAAGGAAATTTCCCGAGCCATCGCCGGTAAACGGGCGTCCGGTGCGGTTCGAGCCATGCGCGCCGGGAGCAAGTCCCAGCGCAAGCACCCGGGCATTGGGGTCGCCAAACGATGGAACTGGTTTGCCCCAGTATGTCTGGTCCGCGTAGGCTCTCCTGCGCACCAGCGCAATTTCCGCGCAGTATGTTCGCAAGCGCGGGCACAGCTCGCAGCCGGCAATTCGGACGGCAAGCTTCTCAAACGCTACGCTGGCCTGTTCGCTCGTTGCCCCAGCCGCTCGATACGCCGTAGCCGCCTCACGATTTTTTGAGGAACGCTTTTTCGCCACACGAAAAGTGTACGTTCCCGCATCGCAGAAGGCAGAAGTCGCCGCGCCATCGTTTCCGATTTGGATTTTCACCGCAAAGTTCCTTCAATCCAGGGATGGACCGCCGCCCGCATCCGCTAGACTTGAAGGTGTGGGTGGTCAATTGCAGGAACGTAACGACGCGATGAGAGAGGTTCGAGGTTTGCAACAAGTTGGAATCCGAATGAATCTGCTGAAGCGGGCGATGCTGGCGAGTTTACTGTCGATCGCGCTGATCGGCTGGAATGCAGGCTGCAAGTCGCGCCCGGCTCCGCAACCTCCAACCCCGACTGCTTCTGCCAGCGCGAGCCTGCCTGTAATCGGCGGACAAAAAGCCATTGAACTGCGCCGACTGCAAAGCGGCGTGGGCGCTACTCCCGAGTTTTTGAGTGTGACTCTGCTGCCAGGGCGCGGCATGAACGTTTTTCAGATTACCGCGTATCTTCCTGGAAGAGGCGAGGTCCCATTGCTCGCATCGCCGTCGCTCGCCGCCGCCGCGAAAGTTCTGAACGGCGGGCCGGACGATCTAGAGGGTAACAAGAGTTTTTCCTTTGGCGGCGCGCTTCTGTTTCCGTTTGCCAACCGTATCGTGGGCCCTGTGACTGTGGACGGGAACACCGGCGAGCATGTAGTGACCGCGACCTGGCATGGGCGCAGCGTACCGATCGTTGCGAATTGGCATGGTGTCGAGCCAGGTGCGCCGTGGTGTGCCATGCATGGAGAGATGCTGGCGGCAAAGGCCGGCGGCATTTCCACGAAGGCCGATTACGACAGCGCATCGACCACGGCGGTCTACAATCTGCCGGCAAACGGGCACTGGTTTTCCGACAACCAGGTAAAAGTGACCATCGCGCTTGAGCGGGACACGATTACCGCGACCTTGACCGCGACCAATCGCGGAAGCCGTCCAGAACCAGTCGGAGTTGGATGGCATCCTTATTTCGCGTTACCCAGCGGGAGCCGGGCCAATGCGCGGCTTCATGTTCCGGCGACGATGAGGGCAGAAGTCAACAATTACGACGACGTCTTTCCCACGGGAAATCTGCTGCCGGTGTTAGGAACGGACTATGACTTTACCGCAATGGAGGGCGCCCCGCTGCCCGACAATCTGGTGGATGATTCCTTCGTGGATTTGAAGCGCGACCCCCAGG
>JBOGLY010000240.1:0-5574 GCA_050746425.1 Acidobacteriaceae bacterium | reverse complement strand
GCAGCAGACTGCGCACCTCCAGGCCGTGATAGGCGCAGACCAGGCCGCGCGCAATTTCCCGGATGGCAACAGCCCCGAGCAGCAGCACCCATAGCGAGACGCCTCGCACGGCTGCCACGCCGCCGATCCCCGTATATAACAGAGAAAGACCGAGCAGCAGCGCGAAAAAGAAGTGCAGGCGAATTTCCACGCCCAGCACACGTCCCATCGGGATGGACCAGCTGCGCATTGAACCCTCTCCCGGTATTGTAGATGGAGTTGACTGCGCTTCCCCGCGGCATTTTGTATTGGCCGCTTCGGGAATACAGGAGAATAGCGAAGCCAAATGCGCGTGATTGCCGGAAAATTTCGCTCGCAACCGCTCGCCGCTCCCAGGGGAAGAAACACTCGCCCCTCCAGCGATCGGCTGCGCGAAACCTTATTTAACGTGATCGCTCCGCGCATTCACGACTCAGCCTTCGCCGACCTGTTTGCCGGCACCGGAGCGGTTGGGATCGAAGCGCTAAGTCGCGGAGCGAGACAGGTCTATTTCGCGGAAAATGCCAAAGTCCCGCTGGCAACATTGCGCAACAATCTCGACCGTCTGCAAATCCGCGACGAGGCATTATTGGAGCCAGCGGGCACCATGCCTTTGCTCCGGCGGCTGTTGAAACAAGCAATCCGGCTTGATCTCGTGTTCCTCGACCCGCCGTACGACGACCAGGCGGCATATGAAACTACGCTTGCGTTTCTCGCGGAGAACCCTATCCTGCACATGAATGCAGTCGTCATTGCGGAGCACTCACGGCGGTATCGCCTACCGGGAGTGAAGGCGAAACTTGCGGCTTATCGCACGATCCAGCAGGGTGAAGCCGCCCTCACCTTCTTTAATTGCAATAGGATCGGGTGACTGAGCCGGCATTTCCCCGTCGGGGCTAGCCCCCCGGCATTCTTCCTTTTTCTCGCTTTGGAATCCCATCAGTTACTCGGGTTACCATCACATAACTAAAGTGTTGTGACCGTTTTCCTTGTTATGGTGTAAACAGCCCGCTACCTTAGGTTCACTCCAACGAAGAAGTTGGTCGAAGGTCATTTGGCGAGGATTGAAAAATGAAAACGAATTTTCTGCTCGGTACGGGTTTTTCGGCGGTCCTATTCTTTTGTGCGGCATCTATCATGGCGGTCCCGGCGGCTGCTCAACAGGCGCGTGCCTGGTCTTCGTCAGGAAATCCCACGGCCCAATTTCAACCTGCCGTGTTCGACGGGTCCATGCATGCCGGATGGTATTCGTTTCCAGGGCAACGCCCCAAGCTTCATTTCAACGGCCGCGAAGTGCGAATCCAATCGCGCCGCCATAGCACCGTGCTGTTGAGCCGGGATGCGGACGTTTCCGGAGCCGCGGTCGAAGTTCAGCTTATCCGGGCTCCCATCAGCACCTCTTCTATTTCCGGTCTGGGCCTGGTCGCCGACGGGCAGCACGCAATCGTCATCGGCCTTGGGGATGGAAGCATCGTCCTATGGCAGCTTGAGCCCAATTCAGCCAGAGTGCTTGCCCGGCAGCCTGTGAACACAGATTCTCATTTTGAGTTTCGGGTATCGGGTGGACAGGCTTCGGATGTGAGGTTTTTCTGGCGTCATCAGGGCGATCACGCCTGGCAGCCGCTGGGCGGTTCCGCGGCAAGTGGCGTTTTGAGCCAGTGGCAGGAGCCGCTGCGCTTCGGGTTGGCGCTGGATGGCCCCGCGGGCAGTGAAGTGGTCTTCAGCAACTATCGGACGTCGGTCGCATCTGAAACAACCGCCTCCCTGCAACCGATGTTGGTCGCCGGGCAGTAGCTTTCGTTCCAGCGGCCCGGGCGAGCGATCGCTCTGGCCGCTTTTTATTTGTTCGCGGTCGGGCCTGCCCCGCCGGTATGTGTTCCAGTCGCCAAGTCAACGGTGAACGGAACCTCCATATCGGTGATCATGTCCCACCCAAATCCCTTTATCTTCCCGCGATCAATTTCCGCCACCCGCAAGCCTTCCCACGATAAGGGGGCCGTTTCCCAGGCCTTGCCGGACGCGCCCAATGACCAAAACGAGTGAAAGCCGGCGAACAGGAGCAGTTGCTGTTCGGGCAGGGCCTGGACCCAGGTGACAGGCCGGTAAGGTATTTGCATCCATTGCTCAGGATTGTCCGTTTCGACAATGTAGGCGTATCCGCCTGCGATCGCACAAAGCTGTCGCGGGTTGGGGCAGCTCCAGATGCCGTGCGGCAACGACGGATCGGCAAATCCAAGCGCGAACGTCGCAAGCACGGGCGTTGCTCCCTGGCTTGCGCGAAGCAGAATCTGCAATGCGCCCACTTCAACGTCTTCCACCGCCAGCGGATAAACATATTGTTGCGCTGGCGCAATCAGCGGAGGCGATTCCAATATCTCCGCGTGCCACTGGCGCGGAAACGCGATGTCGAGAGTGTGGGATTTTGTCGTCGTCACGGGAATCAATAGCTATGATCAATCTAATGCACCACGATGCAGAAATACTCGATCAATTCACTAAACAGGCTGGCCCTTTTCTCCGGCGACATAAAACCGCGACAAATGACCTATTGCTGTTAATGACCGATTGCGCCGAACTCCACCCGAAAGACAGGGTGCTCGATATTGCTTGCGGCCCAGGAATCGTTTCCTGTTTCTTTGCTGAGCGAGTGGCCCATGTCACTGGCCTTGACGCGGTTCCCGCAATGTTGCAACACGCGCAGGAACTACAGGTTGAAAAAGATCTGTCCAACATGGATTGGAAATTAGGCGACTCGTACTCTCTTCCCTTTGAGAATGACTCCTTTGATTGCGTTGTGACTCGTTTTTCATTTCACCATTATCTTGCACCAGCCAAGGCGCTTGCCGAAATGAAGCGTGTCTGCAAGCCCGGCGGAACCGTCCTTGTATCGGACGTGGCTCCTCGGCAAGAAACGCAGGCGCGCTTCAATGAATGGGAGATTTTGCGAGACCCATCTCATACCCGCGCTCTCACCCAGGCTGAAATGGAAGCCATTGGAGAGCAGACTGGATTGCGCCTGCATCGCCGAGCGAATTTTCGACTGGCAACTGACCTCGATGACCTGCTTGGAAGCTCCTTCCCGAATCCAGGGGATGTCGATAAAATCCGTGCGCTCTTCCAGAAAGAAATTCAATCGCAAACGGATCGTCTCGGCGTGAGCGCCCGGATGGAAGAAGGTGTCGTGAAGCTCACATATCCCATCACGGTACTTGCATGGCGGAAGTAGAGTTGGAGGTTGCGCCGATCGGGTTATATCGTGGCACTTGCCTTCAGCGCCTGGTCCAAATCCGCCAACAGGTCCTCGATGTCCTCGCAGCCCGCGCTTAGCCGTATAAAGCCGTCGGAAACTGCGTCTTGACCCCAGCGTGCTCTCCGTTCCGCTGACGACACGATGCCGCCAAAGCTGGTCGCTTCCACGAGCAAATTGGATGCCTTGAGGAACCGCTCGGCGTGCAGCCGGCTGGAAAGCTCGAAGCTGACCACGGGACCGAAAAAGCACATTTGACGCTGCGCCAGCGCGTGCGATGGGTGCGAAACCAGTCCTGGATAATAGACGGCTTTCACTGCGCCGTGGCTTTCCAGGAATTCGGCGATCGTCTGCGCGTTCCGCGATTGCTTCTCCAGCCGCAGCGGCAGGGTTGCCAACGAGCGCATGGCAAGCCACGCCTCCATCGGTCCAACGACGGAGCCGGACAGCGTTCGCCAACGATCGATTTTGGCGTTCATTTCTGGATCGCGTACAGCAACATGGCCCAACAGGAGATCGCTGTGCCCAGTCAACGATTTCGTGTCCGACGCAACGGAAATGTCGGCGCCCAGGGCCAGCGGCTGTTGACCCAGCGCTGTCGCGGTCGTGTTATCGACCGCCACCAGCGCACCTGCCTTGTGCGCGGCGTCCGCCAGCAGGCGAATGTCGCAAATGTCCGTGGAGGGGTTGGAAGGCGTCTCTAGCCACAGTAGCTTTGCGCCTTGCAGGACTTCGCCCTGCGCATTGTTCGCGGTCGGCGCGAGGCGGGCAATAACACCGAACTTGGCCAGAAATTCCCGCGTAAGAATGCGAGTCGTGTAGTAGCAGTCGGAGGGCAGAACGATCGTATCGCCAGGGCGAAGCGCCGCCGCGAACACGGCTGTTACCGCAGCCATTCCGGAGGGGAAGATTCGTGCAATTCCTCCTTCCAGTTTGCCCAGCGCGCTTTCCAACTCCGCCCACGTCGGGTTGTGAAATCTGGCGTAGGTGTAGGACGAGTCGGCTGGATCGCCGGGCGTCGAGTAGGCGGAGGCAAAGATCGGCCCGGGATGAATCGGTTTTCCAGCCGCCACCTTTTCCGGCGGTTCAGGCAACCCAACGCGAACAAGTCGAGTAGTTTCCTTCATTTTCTTTCACCTTGCAACAAACAGACAATCCATGAAAATTACTGTGCTACAGGCGCATCCGACAACACCAGGTCTCCGTATACAAAACCTTCCCGTTCGACGTTATGGGTATGCTCAACGGAAATCGGCCGCGTGAACATTGGCCCAGAGTAAGCAAAGGAATGAAACTCGCCGCGCTCGCCGCATGGATCGACCGAATCCGGCAAATCGGCAAGAAACTCCGCATCGAACACCCGTCCGCAGAAAGTGGCCGGCAACTGCCGCGGGTCCAGGCATGTGATGCGCGCGCGCAGGCCCGCCGCTACCATTTGTCGCGCGAGCTGGGCGGTCGGAATTCCCCAGATTGGGAACACTGGCTCAAGCCCTGTACCGGCGAGATGCTCGACGCGATAAGCGCGAATGTCCTCCAAAAACAAGTCGCCGAACGCGACCGCTTCGAAGCCCTCATCTTTTGCCCGAACACAAACCGCAGACATGCGCGACTCATAATCTGCATTGCTGCAAGGGTGAGGCAGTGGAATTTTCCAAATCGGCAATTCGACAGAGGCTGCCTGTAAATCCAGCAATTCCTCACGAAAGCCGTGGATGGCAACCCTGCCAAAGCGCTCATTCACCGTGGTCAGCAATGCCGCAACGTTGTAGTCAGGATTCTGCCGCAGCGTATGGAGGGCCCAGGCACTGTCTTTGCCGCCGCTCCAACTCAGCAGAGTTTTCTTTGGTTGCACTGGCGACGCTCCTTCAGTTAAAGAAAAAAGATTGATTTCTCAGACCGGCTGCATTTTGGAGAGGAAAAGTTCGATGCGCTCCCGCACGCCAGGGACATGCATGGGCAGCGCCAATTGGTTCCCGGCTTCAATCAGCGGCACCAGCTTATCGAACTCGGGACCGGAGTGCGCCCCGGTAAGTGCGATTCGCACCGGATGAAAAAGATCTTTCCCTTTTGCTCCGGTGGCGGATTTCACCTCGTTCATCACCGTCTTGAATGCCTCCGCCGTAACCGGTGCGGGCGACGCGGCGATACGCTCTGAAAACGCGTCAAGGACCTTCCGTGCGGACGCGGTGGTCAGAACCGCGGCATTCTCTTCGTTGGCTATCGCTGCCGCCGGGTCGAAGCCAAAAATGAATCTCGCTTTTTCCGGCAGTTGATCCAGTTGATCGACAGCGGGCACGAAAAGCGATAGC
>JBOGLY010000239.1:0-5576 GCA_050746425.1 Acidobacteriaceae bacterium | reverse complement strand
TCTCAGAGCCTTCTAACTTCCGATGCACGCGTATTGCGCGATCCACAGACAGCGCCGCGCCCGCCGGAGCGAACATCAGAAAGAATCCCGCGACACGCAGAAAAACATCGCCACCGTGCAGTATGTAGAGGTTCCTTTGTTGCATGGAGGCCAGGCAGATGAACACAATCACGCTGCTCAGGCGGGTCCACAACCCCACCGTCAGCAACACCGCGAAACCCAGGAACACCCAGAAGAATGCCGTGACCCAATGATCGTTCTGCGGCATGATCGTGAACAGGTTCAGCCGCACGCCCGGTTCGATTCTCTGCATCGTAGACAGAGTCACCCAACTGTGAACGCCGTACCAATCCAGCCATTCTCCATGCAGCAGGACCAGCGTGGCCATCACGCACACGCCGTAGAGAATGCGAAATACGGCCATCGGCGTGGGCGACTGTGGCGCGAAGAAGAACCGCTCCCACGCCTCCTGGAACCTCGCCAATCTCATCGCAGGTCCTCGCCGCTCACATAATACTCATAGAAAAATTGTGGCTTCGGCACCGGCACATGCTGCTCCGTCGCTACATATTCAATGGGCGTCTCGGATTTCATCAGGATCACCATCCGCGGAGGGTCGCCGGCGCTGTTCAGCATACGGGCGATGCGTCTCGCTACGTCCGGCCAAAGCGCTGCGTATGCAGGTTCGGACAGAACTTCAGCAAACTTGCGATATCTTTCTTCGCGGTACCTCTTGCTGTAACTCAGTTGCTCCATCCTGGGAAAATCAAACACGCGCATGTGGCGGTCTTCAGTGACCACGACCGCTTGAATGTAGGAGTTCACCGGCCGAGGATTTGGGGCGAAGAAATCCCATGATTGGAAGAGCCCAGACCACAGCAGATAGGGGCGAACAATCTGTTTGATCTCGCGCAATGGCGGAACGTTCAGAGGCACAGCCCAACTGAAAATCGCGACCAGATTGAACAGGATAAAAACGCTGATCGCTCCCCGCAGAAAGCTTCGCTCATCGCCGTTCACAGGCATCATCGGCGGGTGAACCTGTGGCACCTGAACTCCCGCTTCCGGTTGTGGATTGTCACTTGGGACCGCGCAGTTGGTCCTGCCCGGATTGTCACTCGTCGCATTCATACGTTGTTGCTTTCTCCACAAATCCAGAGATTTAGTGAAGGTCTAAGCGTCCATCGTAGAAGGATCATGGCGCCAGCGCCATTGGCGATGAAGATTCGATCCCAGAGAGCGCTTATTTGCACCATGTCAGTGGCGGGTATCGCAAAGAACTTTCGGAATCAACGCTCGCATTTGGCGATTCAACAAGGTCGCGGAAAGCCGTCAGCGACGTGGTTGCGCAGTTGGCCTAACTAAGCGAGCGCAGTGAATGGAAAAAATCGATGCTTGAATGGGAGTGCGCGCGAATTGCTCCAGTGTATTTTGCTTTGTTTGGCGTCCCCGACGGGATTTGAACCCGTGTTATCGCCGTGAAAGGGACCCCGGCGCTCGTAACTAGTTGAAACCATTGAGTACGGTTGGCCTTATAAGGACGTTTTGGAGCCCTGTAGAACGCTTATTGAACCCTTAACAAACCCTTTTTCTGCGGTCGCAGTACCCGGGCGGTAACATCGCGAACCCCGGCAAATTCTAGCCTGAAATTCGGTTAGTGATGAAAATTGCGAATTGCCTACCAAGCCGAGAATTTGTCCGGTTCAATGAGGAGAGCGCGCGTTAATCGGTAGCGATTCGGCTGATTCAACGCCATAGACGGTCCCAAAGCCGCCGTAACAATCCCTCTGTTGTGAGAGCCGTGTCTACTCTGCCCGATTTCTGTGATTTGGTGCTATCACTCTTTGTGCTAACCCCTGTGAAGAACTTCCTTTGTGCATGACGGTATGCCGCTCTGCCGGTCTCAATCTCATCGGTAGACCAACGCCTGGACCATTGAACAGAGTTTGACTTGATCCAGTAATGCGACTTGCACTCGAAACCCCAATTCCCAATCGAAGGATAGAGCGTGATCGATCTCCCATCGAAGGTGAACTGCCAATCTGTCGGGCTAAGGGGCGTGACTACTTCATTCCCGCAGCCACAACAACATCTGTGAATCACCGTCGCATTTTCCATGGAGACATAGAGCGTCCCTTCCTCCAAGACCTCCGGAATAAATTCAACGAATTTGTGATTGAGCTTGGCTAGACGCTTCATGCAAGTCTGTCTACGTTCGTCAGATGGTTGCCATCAATGGTGTAAGTACTGGTGTACTCGTGCTCCAGGTCACGGTAGAACCCAAACAACTTCTTCCACTTAATGACCGCCAATGCCGCATTGAGAGCATTCATGTCGGCAATTTGGATATTGCTGGCGTATTCTTCGCGATCATCGGCCTCGGCAAAAGATACTCGGCTGCGCAAATGCTCTCGCTGCTTCGGCGTACTTGCGGTTATTCTCAAGATGCCTCCGAGCTCGTCATCCGTGAGATCGATACCCATCCCGACGTCGATGAAAGAAATCCCAAACTGCTCCAGTTTCTGAACCAACAGCTTCCTAGAGGGTCCATTGTCGACGCAGAGAAATACGAAATCCATTTCCCGCAGGAGCTCAGTGTTGGCATCTGTCGCGTAATCCTCATGATCGACGATGCCGCGGTGCATCTTCGAGTAAATGGCTTTGAAGTAGGCCGCCTTTCGTGGCTTCCCTCTCAGATCTTCAAGCGATGGCGCACCGGGAGACCGGAACGCATTATGTGAGAGGAACCCGTCTCCATCAAAAAGATGGATTTCCTTCACAGGCGTTTTGGCAACGAGGTCAAGAACGTAGGAGCCGGTGCCGCCCAATCCCACAATTGCAATTTTCTTGTTTTCGAGCTTCTTTGTTACGCTCGTAATTTGTGCGCGGCTCGATGCGGTGTCGAGGTAATGGAAAGGCGAGCCGTCCTGATCCTCGGTCGGGATCGGCGGGAAGGTCTTGGCAGTCACTGAGGAATCGAGCGCAATAGCGGGACCAGACAGGATTGCAATATAGGCTGTCACCTTGTCGTAATAGTCTTCGTAAAACCCGCTCGGGGTTGGCTTGGCGGAAAAGGTAAGGTTGGCCGAGATGCCGTTGGGCGGCCTGCTTGTATTCTTGATCTGTTCGATTTCCCTTCCATCCGCAGCGCATGGCTGGTCACCTCTGAAGTAGGCAACATGGCCGTCAGGACGGGTCGTCACGTCACCCGCAAGAGTGAGCGTAGAGACGAGAGTGCCATGTTTGATCACTCGGCTTGAGTTTACGTACGGGATATCCCGCACCACCAAATGGGCCACCGCATCGACCTCAACGTCATACCCCTCGTCCCGAAGCCGCTTAAGATCAGGGCTACGATCGATCAGTTGCTTTGACATTGAAGACCATCCCGTTCTTGATCCAGACTCGTTCGCCCTTCGCCAGTATGCCCTCCGGGTTTTCGCGAGGACCGTGCCGGTACGTAACCGTGATCACAATGTTGGGGCCGCTGGGAACCGGGTTGAATGCGAGCGCGACAACCTCGTCGAACGTAAGCTCCTTGGAGGCGACTTCCTTTTTGCGGGCGTTGACGATAATCGTGAACTCCTTCGAACGCGCCGGGCCGCTATGGAAGTGCTCGAACTCTGTCAGGTGGATGGCCTCAGGTCCATCAGCTATTGGCTGATCTTCCCGGTCGCCGCGTACCTCGCGGTACAACTCGAACCCGGCTGGCACTTCACCGAGGCCGTAAAGTGCCTCGCCCGTGGTCGGATTGGGCGACTTATGCTGCTTCTGATCGACAAAAATCTCAACGTGTTGGGGGTGTTTTCCTTGTTCGCGATTCTCCATGGCTTCTCCTCGTTGCAGGGGATGGTCGTACACGAGTATTTCTCGTGTACGAGAATTATTGCGCTCCCGCCCATTGCTGTCAACGATAATTTCTTGCCAATGGGAATCGAATGGTGGTATATCAGCGACTATGGAGGGAATACATGCCAGAGCCAGTGGACGTAGAGCGTCTTGGACAGCGCCTTCGTCGGGTTCGTGAGAAACGGGGTCTGACCTTGGAGCGACTGTGGAATGAGACTGGAGTCAGCATTGCCACACTGTCCAGAGTTGAGCGAGGTGGGTCAAAAGAGATAGATGGTGGGACCCTCGTACAGCTATGCCGGTGGATGGGCGTTCAACCCGAGGAGTTCAGGCCGGGAGCCGAGCCCCCGAAAGTCCCTGGGAAAAAGGCTCCTGCCAGCACTCCTGAGGCAATTGAACTGTATCTTCGAGCGGACAAGAACCTTGATCAAAGGGCAGCGGCCTTACTTGCGGAGATGTTCAAGGCGGCCTATGAAAAGTTGGCAAAAGGATAATTCTCAAGAGAGACCGTATGGCATTTCTTCCATTCAGTCAAAAGACGAAGGTGTGGGAACCCATCGCTATACAGCTTCGTCTGCTCAGTGGCGTCAGAAACGGAGAGCTTATAGATCCGGCGGTTCTGGCCGAGCGGGTTGGGCTGTACCTCGTGGACGCTAATGCCGCGCTCGAAGGATTTTCAAAAGCGGATCGCGATCATTTACTCATAACCGCTTCGGACTCATGGTCAGGGGGAGTGTTTCCCGTACCACTGCCAAACGGCAAGTACATCTGCATCACTAATCCGAATCATCCGCGGCGGCGAAACAGGATTACTCTGATGGAGGAGATTGTTCATATACACCGGAAGCACAAGCCCTCCGGCCTCCGGGACGTCATGCCGGGTCTTCGCGTGCGCGAATACCACAAGGACCACGAAACGGAGGCTTATGGTGTGGGTGCCGCTGTTCTCCTGCCTTGGAGCCAGTTCTATCATCAACTAGACGCCGGGACTTCGGTTGCAGACATGGCTGAGACGTTCGATGTCACGGAGGCGCTCATTCAATACCGAATCAAAGTGACGGGTGCAACAAACCTATACCGCAACCGCCTAAACTGTTGCGCGACGGCTCGTAAGCGCCAACCCGTGGGAACGGATGCCACGGACAGTTCCACTCAGGCGGCTTCGTAGGGCGAGTTCCGCCATCTGAGCCTCCGCTTTATCAACACCCATTGATCTCGTTTTCCAGTGCCACCAACCCCTGAAGGACATCCGCGAAGTTCGGCGGTTCGCGGTAGAACATGCCCTGCATCTCGCGGTAGTCCCGTGCCAGCGCCGGAATCTGTTTCTCCGGTGGACGCAGCCGGAATGATCCAGGCGTGGCGAGATCGTATCGCGCCCACGAAGAAAAGTAGAAGCGATTCTTGAATTCGACGACATCCTTCAACAACGCAAGATCGGAAAGCGCAGAATCCTTCACCGAGCTCGCGGCCAGTTTGTAGAGATCGTAATAGTGGCGTGAGTATCGCGATGGAACCGTGCCGGGCCGATGTGCTTCTTGATGCAGAATTGTGGCCTTCTCCCAGAACGTCCTCTCCGCGTCAATGGCGACAACCGTGCAGACCGGATCGTCGAAGGCATTGGGAAAGGCTTCCGCAGCGTAAGCCTGAATCGTTCGAGAGCCGGATGGAATCCAGGCGGCCAGCGGCCCAATCTCCAGCCGAACTTCGGGACGTATGTAATCAGCGGC
>JBOGLY010000238.1:0-5580 GCA_050746425.1 Acidobacteriaceae bacterium | reverse complement strand
TTCAAAGTGGTCGTCACCCTGGATAATCCTTCTCCCGAACTTCGGCCTGGGCTTTCAGCGACAGCCAAAATCACTACCGCGCATAAGAACAACGTAATCGCGATCCCGCTGCAGGCCCTGGTGATGGAAGTGCCCGACACTGGCAAAAAGAAGGGCGTTCGCAAAATGGATGCAAGCCTTTCCACCGGGCCGAAACCGCAGCCTGTTCAAGGAGTTTTCGTCGTCCGTAAAGAAGGGCGAAGATTGCGCGCTGTCTTTGTTCCCGTGCAGACCGGCATCACCGGCGCTTCCGATATCGAAGTGACAAGCGGCGTCAAGCCTGGCGACGAAATCGTCATTGGACCGTACCGTGTATTGCGCATCCTGAAAAACAATACACAGGTGAAGATCGACAAGACCCCGCCCGCGACAACGAACTCGGTGTAGGCTGATTTTGCGCCAAACTGATACCCTGAACCTCAACGCGGCTGTTTGGATGCCGGGCGCCAGCGCCGTATGACGGGAGATTGTGAATGACGTTCGAGACTCCGACCCAGACCGCCGCAAACCCGGCGAACACGCCAGCGGTGGTTCCCGCCACGGATGAAGTAATTGTCGTCGACAATCTTTGGAAAACGTACAACATGGGGGCGGAACAGGTCCACGCGTTGCGCGGCGTCAACTTACGCATTCGCCACAATGAATACGTGGCCATCATGGGACCGTCAGGCTCTGGAAAATCTACCCTTATGAACCTGATTGGCTGCCTGGATACGCCGACGGCGGGCAGTTATTGGCTGAACGGACATGAGGTCAGCGAGCTAAACGACGATGAGCTGGCGCGCATCCGCAACAAGGAAATTGGATTCGTATTCCAGACGTTCAATCTGCTCGCCCGTGCAACCGCGCTGCATAACGTGGAGTTGCCATTGATCTACAACGGCACACCGGCGGTGGAACGCATCGAACGAGCCAAGAAAGCACTGGAAGCAGTAAGCCTGGGCGAGCGCATGTATCACAAGCCGAACGAGCTTTCCGGCGGTCAGCGACAGCGGGTCGCCATCGCTCGCGCTCTTATCAACAATCCATCCATCATCCTGGCCGATGAGCCCACCGGGAACCTAGACTCAAAAACCGGCGCGGAAATCATGGCGCTACTGGATGAATTACACGGTCGGGGCAATACCATCATTGTTGTCACCCACGAACCGGACATTGCAGGTTATGCGCATCGCATCGTTCATATCCGCGACGGCGAAATAGCCTCGGACGAAGCTTCCGCTCGCGTTGTCCACTAGGGACGATTTTCCGCCGTCGTCTGCAATCCATCACCTGAATGCCTCCAGATCCGAATCTGGACGCAGGAAAGATCGAGCGGACAAAGCGCAACAATCCATCACCTCCGCCGGGGTGAGACTTCAAGCAAGCTCCGCGGGCTCCGCGTTTTTCCATACATACAGGAATTCCGCGTCGCTCGAAGTTGCGATGTCGATTCCTTTGCGGCGGCTTGCACGGCTCAGAGCGGCGCGCACGTTTTCCTTTGTGTCTGGCAGGGCGGAGAGAGGAATCTTAAGCGCCGAATTTTCTTTCAGTTGCGCTATGTCATCCAGCAAAAGCTCAACTATCTGCTTGTGTTTCCCTTCACGGCCAGTCGGAACTTCGGATTGACGCATCGATTCAAATTTCATACTGCCCTCCTCCTGCCATCGGAACCGCGTACCCAATTTCAATCTTCGGTATTGTCGTCGCGTAAACGTAACGACAACGTGACAATAAATTAACACGATCGTCCGCGAGAAGCTCAAAAAAAATAACCACAAGTTAAATCGCGCATTCTAAATAAGTTATGGCAGAATCCTCCTGTGTCTGATATGGTTGAGAGCCTCAGTGAGGCATCGTGTGAATCAATCTCAACACTTCGTTTCGGTTCCATTGGCCGACATATTCGCCAAGGGCATTGCTGCGCAAAACAGTCCACGCAATCCGGTTGTTTTGGTCGTCGATGATGAAGTAGTTATCGCCGACACGCTAGCAGCCATCCTCTCACAGCATGGCATAGCCGCAATGGTGGCCTACGATGGTCTCAGCGCGCTGGAAATTGCGCGCGTGATTCCACCCGATGTGCTGTTGACCGACGTAGTGATGCCAGGGATGAGCGGAATCGATGTAGCGATCGCAATCCAACAGGACGTTCCCGACTGCGCCATCTTGTTATTTTCCGGGCAGGCGGCGACCACTTCATTACTCGCAAAGGCAGGTAAAGCATGGTGCGATTTTGAAGTTTTGCTCAAACCGATCCATCCTGTGAAATTGATGAGCGTGATATTTGACCGTCTCAAGCAGCGCGCCGTCAGACAAGCCTCCGACATGACGCAAGACAACGGCAACTCGGTGGCGAATCCACCTTCCCACTTCGCTGCCTGACATCGTTCCGGAAAAAAGAAATCAATAAAACCCGGAAATCTCCTTTGCGGGTTCTCTGCTGAGGATTTGTGTCGGCGTCGATCGATTGCTATATTTGCAATGATCCCGGAAATTGGTTCAGCCGACACATTCGGCAAGGAGACAGCCTTGATCTCAATGCCATGTTTGCGTCCACATACTCTTGCGGATCGCAGTTTTCTTCTGATCGCTCTATGTGTCTTGATGACGTTGCTCCCGCTGCACGCGCAAAAAGCCGCGCCCCTCGATCCATTGCACGCCTGGTACGTGGGCAATGACCCGGCGCTGCTGGAGACGTGGGTAAACCAGCGACTGACCGCGGAGCAGGCGGATGTCAACAAACTCGTCGCCGTCACCGGGCCGCGGACCGTGGAAAACACGCTGCGTCCTTACGATGATGCAGTCAACGAACTCGCGCTGGCCGGCCAGGAATCCTACGTGATGTTCGCTGTCGGAGACACCGCCCCGCTACGCGATAAGGCGCAGGCGATGGAAGGCAAGGTTTCCTCAGCCGGCACGGACCTCAGCCTGAATCGGATGGTGTATCGCGCGCTGGCCGCGATACCCACGCCAAAAAACGATCCCGCGACCAGGCACTATCTGGAGCGCACGCTGTTGGAATACCGGCTCTCCGGCGTGGATAAGGACGATGCGACACGAACGAAGATTCGCCAGTTGCAGGACAAGATCACTTCTGTATCACTCACCTTCAATCGCAACATCGACGACGATGTTCGCAAGGTGACAGCAACCAGGGCGGAACTCGACGGCCTGCCGGCGGACTATATTGCCCGGCACAAGCCCGACGCAAACGGCATCTACACTCTGACTACCAATCCGCCCGATGCCTTCCCGGTGTTCAGCTTCGACAGCAATGCCGGTTTGAGACTGCGGATGTACCTCGCCTACACTCAGCGCGCCTATCCAAAGAACAAGCCAGTGCTGATGGATCTGCTGGAAGCGCGGCAACAGCTTGCGACGACGCTTGGCTATGCCACCTACGCAGACCTGGCGACCGCCGACCAGATGATTGGCTCGGCGAAAAATGTGAAGGCGCTTCTGGATCGGGTGAATGCCGCCTCTCGCGGCCCCGCCGCCAAAGAGTATGCTCTGCTGCTGGCCTTCGCGAAGACGCGGCAGCCTGGATTGACCAACATCTCCCTGGCCGACGCACGCTATTGGGCGGAACAGTATCGCCGCGCGCATTACGATTTCGACGCGCAGTCGGTGCGACCGTATTTTCCTTACAAAGAGGTGCAGGCCGGCATCCTAAAAACCGCAGCGCGTCTTTTCCATGTCGAATTCAGGGCCGTGCCGGATGCGAAAGTCTGGGACCCTTCGGTCTCCACCTTCGACGTGTACGACAATGCATCTCCGAATAAAGGGAAGAAGCTGGGCCGGATTTATCTCGACATGCACCCGCGTCCAGGCAAGGACAAATGGTTCTCCACCGCGCCGCTGGTCCCCGGAATCGCTGGACGGCAGCTTCCCGAAGGCGCGTTGATCTGCAACTTTCCCGGCGGAACGGCCTCCGATCCCGGCCTGATGCAATACGACGATGTGGTCACCTTCTTTCATGAGTTCGGCCACCTCATGCACTACGTCATCGGCGGCCAGAACCAGTGGGCGGGCACAAATGCCTTCAATGTCGAAGGTGATTTTATCGAGGCGCCATCGCAGATGCTGGAAGAGATATTCCACGACTACGACGCCCTTGCGCCGTTCGCAAAAAATTACAAAACGGGCGCCACCATTCCCCGCCGCCTGGTGGACCGGATGAATGCAGCCGACGCCTACGGGCGCGGAAGCTGGGTACAGGCCCAATTGCTCTATTCCACTTACTCGCTGCAATTGCATGACCGTCCGCCGTCAGACGTGAACCTGGACGCATTGCTGAGACAGGACTACGCGAAATTCGAGCCCGAAACCTTTGTCGATGGCGATCGCATGTACGCATCCTTCACGCACCTGGCTGGCTATGCGTCCAATTACTACACCTATGTGTTGGACAAAGTGATCGCGCTCGATTTCTTCTCGCAATTCGACAAGAACAACCTGCTGGATGGCCCGACCGCGATGCGATATAGACGCGCGGTGTTGGAGCCCGGTGCGACCAAGCCCGCAACCGAGCTAGTGAAGGATTTCCTCGGGCGTCCCCGGAACATCGACGCGCTTAAGGCATGGATGAACGTCGAGTTTCAGACCGCGCCTGCCGCGAAATCTGTCGCCGGCCAGTAGAAGCAAGAGCATGATCGCCCTTGGTACACTAAGGGTTGACCTATGTTTGAAAACCTTTCAGAAAAACTTCAGCGCACCTTCAAAAACCTGCGCGGCCAAGGCACCGTCACCGAGGAAAATATCGGCGAGGCACTCAAGGAAATCCGGATCGCGCTGCTCGAAGCCGACGTCAACCTAAACGTCGTCAAGGAATTGATCGAGCACATCCGCACAAAGGCCCTGGGACAGGAGGTGCTGACCGCGCTTTCTCCCACCGAACAGGTCATAAAAATTGTGAGGGATGAGCTGGTCGCGATGCTGGGCACCGACACCGCGCGGTTCAAGTTCGCGTCGCAGCCGCCGACTGTCATCCTGATGGCTGGGCTGCAAGGCTCCGGCAAGACCACCACTTCGGGCAAGCTGGCGGCCTGGTTGAAGAAGGGCGGTCATCGTCCGTTACTCGTGTCCGTAGACGTTTATCGCCCCGCCGCGCGGGAGCAGCTTCAGATCGTTGCCAAAGCAATCGGCACAAACTTATACGAAGGCAACTTGAAAGGAGAGGCCGCCGGTCCCGCGCTTGTAGAACGGCTGGCCAAAGAAGCTCGCCGCGAAGCGATCATCTCCGGCTGTGATGTGATGATCGTCGATACCGCGGGCCGACTGCATATTAACGAAGGCCTGATGAACGAAATGCAGCGGCTGAAGTCGCTGTTGAATCCGCAGGAAATTTTATTTGTCGCCGACGCGATGACTGGGCAGGATGCCGTCCGCTCGGCAAAAGAATTCCACGACCGGCTGGCGCTCACCGGCACCGTGCTTACGAAGATGGACGGCGATGCGCGCGGCGGCGCGGCGCTTTCGATCCGCCATGTGACCGGCCAGCCCATCAAATTCATCGGCATGGGCGAAAAGCCGGATGCTTTTGAGCCGTTTCACCCTGAC
>JBOGLY010000237.1:0-5583 GCA_050746425.1 Acidobacteriaceae bacterium | reverse complement strand
CCACGGTAATGTCACCCTTCCCATACATTCCGGCCAGTGGAGTAGACGTATGCTCGATCGCGCCCGCGGCATTCAACTTCCCCTTCATCATCCCCGTGATCTTTGGCGGTCCGTTCTCAAATTCCGCCAGCAGATAGGGCATTCCAACGCCGCTGACCTGCAGGTCGGTCTTAAACGTCGTGTTCTTGCTCTGGAAATTGAAGATCAAATCGCCGCTGGCTTTTCCACGGTAGGTCTTCGCTTCAAAATTCTTGAAGATCAGCTCCAGAGGAAGAATGCGTATTTGCGACTTCAGGTCCGTCGTATGGATCGAGCCAAACGCGGCGTTTGTCGCCGTAAGATCGCCCTGAATCGCTTGCAACGTGTCGGTCGAATGTCGCGGCGGCCGAAAACTGATCTGCTTCAAATCGCCGTTGAGTCCGCGCAGGTCCAAAATAATCGGGCCGGGCTTGTCCGACGGATCGATCAGGTTCGACCCCAACAGAACACCGTTTTTTACGTGCAGCGTTGCAATCGATCCCATGGACAGGCGTTGAGGCTGGTTTTTCGGCTGGGCAGGATTTTGAAAGTTCCACAGGCCGTCGGGGTCGTTGATGAAGTCGATCGTCGGCTGGTTCAGCACCAGCGAGCCGATAACAATTTCTCTGTGCAGCAGCGGCGTCCATTTCACCGTCGCTTCCAGCATGGGAACAGTCAGAAAATCTCCCGGAGGAAACGGCTTTGGGTCCTTTACTTCCAATCCATACACCCGAATCGACAGCGGGATATATCTGATCTCAAGGTGCTTGATTTCAATCTGCAGCCCTGTCCTCTGCTGCGCCTCCGCAATCACCTTGGGAAGAAATCGATCTGGATTGCGGAGCCAAAACCATCCCACTATGCACACGATGACAATCGCGCTCGCCACCCCAACCGCGACGATCTTCAGTACCAGCACGACATTGCGACGACGAACCATTCGACTCCAAAAGTGTGGCGAAACGGGTGCCCCATTCAAGCCATCTTTTGGCTTGAGTGGGACTAAAGAAATCTGCAACTGGGTGCCCCAGGTTCGCGCAGCTAACCTGGGTTTGTCTTTCGCCCCCACCCGTGGCGACTGATCCTTTCCAAGCGCCCGTATCTGCAAAAAACTTAGATGCAAACCTGGCGGACGCACTTCTCGTCATTTCTCGACGGCCTCCCAGGAGCCCCGCGCAATGGCCTTCTCTTTTGCGGTTTCATTGGCGTATCCTTTGAACGTTGGCTCTGTTGAACTTTCCGGAAGGGACGATCGATCCGATGACCACAGCCTGCGCGCTTCCCACCATGTATTCCCGCGGATTTCAGTTGGATGAAGGCGACTCCGCGATTGGCCTCCTCGAATCCCGCTGCGACGCCCGCGACGATCGCGATTCGCTGCAACACGCCATGGCCCAGGACGGCTATCTGTTCCTGCGCGGCTATCTCGACAAACAGGAAGTCCTCGCCGCCCGTCGCCATATCCTGACGCAGTTGGCAGACGAAGGCCAGCTCGATCCGGCAGCGCCTTTAATGGTCGGCAAACCTAAGCCAGACGCCAAACTCTACTTCCAGCCTGAGCTGGCGCAAAAGAACAACCCTCCCTTGCAGCACCTCCTGTACTCCCGCCAGGGAAATCTCATGAGCTTTTTCTCCCACTTCCTCGGCGGAGAAGTTCTGCATTTCGATTTCATCTGGCTGCGCTGCGTTTCTCCTGGACTCGGCACTCAGAGCCACTGCGACATCGTGTACATGGGTCGCGGTACGCGTCAACTCTACACCGCGTGGGTCCCGCTGGGGGATGTAGATTTCGATCTGGGCGGACTCATGCTGTTGGAGGGTAGCCACAAAAACAAGCGCCTGCAGTCTACTTATGGCAAGCGCGATGTGGACGTATATTGCGAGAACCGACCCGACGATCCCGCGCGCACTGCAACGGGTCTGAACGGCTGGCTATCCGAGAATCCTAACCACATCCGGCATAAGCTGGGCGGCCGCTGGTTGACTGCGGAATATCAGGTCGGCGATGTTGTCGTCTTCTGCATGGACCTGGTCCACGGCGGCATGGACAATCGCACCGACCGGCTGCGAATCTCCTCCGACTCGCGGTATCAGTTGGCCAGCGAGCCGGCCGACGAACGCTGGATCGGCGAAAATCCTCCCGGCCATGGCGCCGCCGGCAAACGCGGCCGCATCTGCTGAGTTTGCGCTTCCAGTGAATTGCCTTCCGGACGGTGCCCCATTCAAGCCATCTTTTGGCTTGAGTGGATTAAGAAATCTGCGCCCGGGTGCCCCAGGTTCGCGAAACCGGGGTCCCCAGCGCGCGTTTTTCGCGCGTTGGGGTGGGAAGCTAACCTGGGTTTGTTTTCAGCTTCGCGACACTCTCGCCTGGTGCCTGGTGCCCCATTCAAGCCATCTTTTGGCGTGAGTGGGGAAGCGATTCCCCGGGCCCTCGCCAATGCGATTAAATCCCCAAGCTAAGGAGTGTCGCGGCGACTCATTGACGATGCGGAGCATTTCTGGCAAAAGTGCTACTAAACCGCTATATCGCAGTCAACTATTCCAAAAGCTCATTGGCCGATCTTGCGAAGTGACTTGCCGGCCATTAGGTTACGTTCGATGTGTTCCAATGTGACGTTTTTGGTTTCCGGTATCAGAGCAAATGTAATCAGCAGGAACAAGACGTTGAAACCGGCATACAACCAGAAAGTCTGCGCGTGGCCGAAGTGGTTGAGCAGCGAGAGAAAGGTGACGCCCACAAAGAAATTGACAACCCAGTTGGTCAACGTGGAAAGAGCAATGCCGAAGTCGCGGCCCTTAATTGGCTGCACCTCCGAACACAAAATCCAGATCAGCGGCCCTGCCGACATGGAGAAGCCGACGATGAACAACAGCAGCATGGCTACGGTGAATATCTGTTCGCCCTGGGTACGGATGCCTAGATACATCATGGCGCCGACGATCCCCAGGCCCACGGCCATTACGAAAAAACCTGTATAGAGAATGGGCTTACGGCCCCACTTGTCGACGAACGCGATGGCGATGAGTGTCGCCAGCACATTGGTGAGGCCAACAGCGGCGGTGAACCACATCTGCGCCTCGGTGTGATACCCCATGTCCTGGAAGATGCGTGGGGCATAGTACATCACCACGTTCATTCCGGTAAGTTGTTGGACGGCTTGCAACAAGATACCCAGACCGACAGAGCGGCGAAAATTTGGGTTTTCCAGGAACATGTGCCAGCCGCGTTGCGGGATGCGGAGCTGCTCGGCAATCTCTTCTTCCTCGCGCCGGATCACCTCCGGGTCGCCGCGTAGCCGCGTCAGCACTTTCGTGGCCTGATCTCTGCGCCCGCGCATCATCAGCCAGCGCGGACTTTCGGGCAGACTCAGGGCTCCCAGAAAAAACAGCACACCCGGGATTCCAATGATACCGAGCATCCAGTGCCAGTTGCCGGAGTAGCTGAAGGCGGTATCGGACAGGTATGCGATAAAAATACCGAGAGTGATCATCAGCTGATACAGCGATACCAGGGAGCCGCGAATATTTTCCGGCGCGATCTCTGCCAGGTAAATTGGCGCGGTGAAAGACAGAATCCCAATCGACACGCCCAGGACCAGGCGTCCGATCAGCAGAACATCTACCGAGCTGGCCATGCCGCATAGCACAGAGGCCACGACGAAAATCAGCGAGCCCAACAGCAGCGACCGCCTCCGTCCCAGTCTGGCTGCCATCCAGCCAGCCGCAATCGCGCCAACAGCGGCACCGAGCATCATCCAGCTCACGATGTGTTCCAGCACCCTGTCGGAAATGCCGAAGTCATGTTGAATAAACTGCTGGGCGCCTGAAATTACGCCGATATCCAATCCGAACATCAGGCCAGCCAACGCCCCCAGCAAACCGACGAATACGGCAGTGGACTTGGGATGAGGGTCGGTTGTAGCGTTCATGGAGTCTCCATCGAGGTCTCGTCGGTTGAATGGACGTGCCGTCGTGAATCGATACTGTTCGGTATGATTTATTGGCGCGCGGGTCAGGTCCGACTCACAGATTACATCAGTCGTTTGCCAGCTAACTACAGTACGCGCCGCCGGTGGCCCACTCAAGGCTTGTTGTTGACTGTTCCTCGAACACTTTGCTTGGCTTGAGCGCGCTACTTGTCGAGATGTAAGCTGTGCGCAAGGTCGATCCGAAATTGTTCGGAACGAAGAAATGAGCCGCAGCCAGCCAACTTTGCCAGCAACAACAATGGAGGATCTGATGAAACGATGCAGCATTTTCGCGTTGTTGGGCGCGTTGGTCCTGCTGGCAGCGCCAGCAGCGCAGGCCAGGCGGGTCAAGGCAGATGCATACTTCGGCTATAGCCACGTTGGCGCGAATCTCTATGAGCCGTACACGCCCGGCATGAACGGCTGGCAGGCGGCCGTGCAGGTCAGGCCGATTCCATTTGTCGGCATCGAAGGCGACCTTTCCCGTTACGGCGCAAACGCCGGCGCCGGCTCCCAACACGTGACCCTAGTCATGTTCGGCCCACGTGTCACCGTGCATGCCGTCGGCTTCAGTGTGTTTGCCCATGCCCTCGGCGGCGTTGGCCATCTCAGCAGCAACGAGGTCTCCGGTTTCCCCGCCACCAGCAGCAATTCCACCAGCTACGCGTTGGGCGGCGGCGCAGATCTACCGCTGTTCATGGGATTCAAGCTGCGCGTGACGGGCGATTACCTCGGCAACAGCAATGCGCCGTCCTCGCAGTATTCTCCTTCCCACTATCGCATCGGCGTGGGCGTTGCCTACCATTTCTAGATTCGCCTTGAGTCAGCTCATGCGAATGATCTCTTCGCAGTTTTCTGGAACATGTTGGTCCTGAACAGTTCCTAGGCCGTTGGCCCATTCAAGCCGAGACCGGGCGGGTGGCCCATTCAAGCCGCTTTTTGGCTTGAGTGGGGCAGTTGTCGGATGTAAGCCGTGTCGAAATGCCTTGGGGACTGAAGCGGTTTCACGAATCTGGACAGACGCACTTCGTTACGTTCTGCTGCTATCGCCGCCGTTCATTATTCAGGACCGACGCAAGCAAGAGCGAATTTGAAGAGGCGCTGGAGCGCGTCAGAGGCAGCTATCAACTCTGCGTTTATGGATATGTTGTCATGCCGGAGCACGTCCATTTATTGCTCAGCGAACCCGATCATGGAACAGTCGCCGATGCCGTCAAATCGCTCAAGCAAGGCGTGTCGCGGCGGCTGATTGGCGACGCGGAGCATTTCTGGCAAAAGCGCTACTACGATTTCAATGTTCGAAATTACCGTCAGTTCGTGGAAAAGCTGCGGTATGTTCATCGCAATCCGGTAAAGCGCGGGTTGTGCGAGCGCCCGGAAGACTGGCAATGCAGCAGTTTTCTCCAGCACGCAACCGGATGCGAAGGTAGAGTTGAGATCGAGTGCGAGTGGACGGCGAGAAAGCGCGAACGCGCAGCGGGAAGACTTTGTTCCTCAGTGCAGCTACCCCACTCAAGCCAAAAGAAGGCTTGAATGGGCCACCCGCGCCCAAGAGTCTTTGGAAGACGCTTTATGGGAAGTATGCAAACGACAGCAG
>JBOGLY010000236.1:0-5602 GCA_050746425.1 Acidobacteriaceae bacterium | reverse complement strand
CAGCAAGCCAGGTTCACGCTCGTAAAGACGCCGGAACCAATCGGCCCCTTCCTCGAGTGGAGCCACGGCAGATAGCAGCGGCTCGACTCGGATGGCTCCTCGCGACATCAGCGAAAGGCACGCGGGATATTCACCCGAAGACGCGCAGGAACCTTGTAAACGTATCTGACGTGTCACTACAGACTGGAGCCCCATTTCAATAGAGGAAGCAACATTGCCAACGAGTGTGACAGCGCCGCCCTTGCGTACAACGTCAATTGCGAGCTTGACGGTAATCGATGTACCCACGCATTCCAGCACGGCATCCGCCCCCCGACCATTCGCGACCTCCAGAAGTTCCTGGACGCTGCTGGTGTTTCGAGAGTTAAAGGTGCGCGTCGCGCCCAGGTTGCGCGCCAGTTCAAGGCGACTGTCATCCACGTCGAAAACGAAGACTTTCCCGGCGCCGGCGAGGATTGCCGCCTGTAGAGTCAAAAGACCGATCATTCCGGCCCCAACGATCACGACCGTGTCTTCAAGGGCAATGGGAGTTAGAGATACAGCGTGGACTGCGACGGACGTA
Source organism: Acidobacteriaceae bacterium (assembly GCA_050746425.1). Taxonomy (GTDB): domain Bacteria; phylum Acidobacteriota; class Terriglobia; order Terriglobales; family Acidobacteriaceae; genus JAKAAZ01. The sequence goes on along the minus strand of JBOGLY010000236.1, from coordinate 5,040 downwards.
GCTTCAATCAGCGCTGCATGTTCGAATGGCATGTTGTCGGGTAGGCGATAGGCTACGCGCGCGGGTACCGCGATGTACTCCGCGAATGCGCCCATGCGCCGAAAATCTGGCGTTGATACGCCGATCACCTCGCGTTGATCGCAGAGATTGACTTGACCCCGATGACAGAAAAAGCACTTGCCGCATGAAACGGTCGAATCGAACGTAACGCGATCGCCTCGATGAAATCCCAATACTGCGCTTCCGACTGTTTCCACCACTCCAGCAGCCTCATGTCCCATGATTATGGGAGGAACGCGCCGACCTGTACTTCCGTCATACCCGTGCACGTCGCTTCCGCAGATGCCGCACGCCGCGATACGAATCAACAGTTCGTCGTCGTCGGCCTTAGGCGTCTCCGTCTTGACGATTTCAAGCCGCCCGTAGTCGGTCATAACAAGCGCTTTCATACCTTCTCCTAACGAAATTTCATCCCGGAGCCAATATTGACGGTACAAACCCGTGCCGGTCGGGGCAAAAATCTCGGTGAATTGCAAAGCTTGCTAATGATATATCAGTTTGTCATGATATGTCAGATTGGAAAATCCTAGGACTTAAGTCCCTGGGCCTTTAGATGAGGAAGATGGCGCGAACAGGAATCGCAGGAGATAGAAGGAAGTGGCTGGTCCTGGGCTTCGCCTTTCTGGCGACCGTCATCAACTATCTCGATCGGCAGACCCTCTCCGTCATGGCGCCATTGTTAATGGACCAATTTCATATTTCAGCGGAAACCTATTCGCAAATCATCTTCGCCTTCATGCTGGCCTATACGTTGATGAATGGTGCTTCAGGCTGGCTGCTGGACCGCTTAGGAAGCAGGGTCGGTTATGCATTGACAATTGCCTGGTGGTCGGCCGCGGAGGTCCTGCAGGCGTTTTCCGCCGGGGCCTTCAGCTTAGGGGTTTTCCGGTTCCTGCTCGGCTTCGGAGAGGCCGGCAATTATCCCGCCGGCGTCAAGGTGATTACGGAGTGGTTCCCGACGGAAGAGCGTTCTCTCGCCTCGGGTATCTTCAACAGCGGAGCGTCAATTGGCGCGATTCTTGCTCCCCCTTTGTTGGCGTGGATTGCACTGAGTACCGGGTGGAGGACTGCTTTTGCAGTCATTGGTGTATTAGGGTTCGTCTGGCTGGTGGGCTGGATACTCTTCTATCGTGAACCGCTGACTGTGAGGGAGGAAACAAACCGTATCTCCGTCAAAACGCTGCTTCGCTCGAAATTTCTTTGGCTATTTACCTTGTCCAAAGTATTCAGCGATCCGGTCTGGTACTTTTACACGTTCTGGTTCCCACAGTACCTGAAGGACGCTCACGGTTTTACCCTGCGGCAGATCGGAGAAACCGCCTGGATTCCGTTTTTTACCGCCGCCATCGGCAACTTGGCAGGCGGAGCGGTGTTCACCGGATTGCTGCGCATCGGAGAGAAAGCTGAGATTCAACGCCGAATCGCGATCCTGATCTTTTCCGCGCTAATGGTTCCGGCCATTTTCGTCGGCGGTAGCCTGAATTCCGAGCAGTGCATCGCGTTGATATCGGTCGCTACTTTCGGTTATTCCGGCGCGCTTGCGAATCTGCTTGCCATCCCTGGAGATGTGTTTCCTAAAGGAGTCGTCGCATCCATTTGGGGTTTCGCCAGCGTGGGATCCGGATTCGGGGCCATGGTTTTCAGTCTGCTAACGGGCTGGTTAGTCGATCGATATTCGTTTCGGCCAGTCTTTGTGCTCTTCGGCGTCCTTCCAGTGATTTCTGCATGGATTGTTTGGAAACTGCCTCGAAAGGGCAGCGTTGGATCGGCGTTTTAGAGAAATTCCAAGGTAGGCGTGCCCGGCGGGATGAGGTTTTCGCACAACTTTTCGGTTGAGAAGACCTACATCGCGTGGCATACCGCCGGTATAGTGACCGCGGAACTCGTCTATACCATACGCATTGCCATGCCGCCGTCGATCACGATGTCCTGTCCTGTGATGAAGTCGTTCTCGATCAGGGAGACAATCAATTTCGCGACATCCTCAGGCCGTCCCTCTCTATGCAGCGGGATACGATTTTGGATATTGTTGGCAACTTGTTCAGGCGTCAGGTGGTCCTGAAAGGGCGTCCGAATGATCCCCGGAGAGACACAATTTACGCGAATGTTCTGATCGGCAAGTTCGCGAGCGAGGCCGCGAGCGAACTGCGGCAGAGCCCCTTTCACCACCCCGTATGCCAGGGCATCAAGACATCCGCGGAGGCCAGCGACCGAGCCAAGCAGGACAATGGCGCCTTCACCATGTCTTGCCATATGCGGCACCACAGCGCGGGAGAGGTGAAAAACAGAATGCACGTGGACTGCGAAAGCGTTCATCCATGCATCGCAAGTGACCTCATACAGGCCCCCAGGCGCCGACCCGCCAGCCGAGTGCACCAGTACATCCAGTCGACCAAATTCCTCGACGACCTGATCGACGCAACTGCGGCAGGCTGCCGGATCGGCTACGTCCGCCTTTAAAAAGCGAATGGTTGCCTTGACATGTCCATTGTTGGAGAAGCATTCTGGCTCTTGCGCAATGCCCCTTCTTGATACCGTTGCGATGTGAGCGCCTTTGCGTGCCAGGCACAAGGCGGTAGAGGCACCAATGCCGCTGCTGCCGCCCGTGACGAGACAAACCTTATTTTGTAGATCCATTGCCCCTCGTCATACATATAAGTAGACGTCAATCACAAAGTCTGATATATCAAATAAGAATGACATCGGCAAGTAGAACTTGATAATCTTTTGCCTTTCAGCACTCGGAATAATCATGGTCGCTTAATTGATATATCATATCCCTTGGCCTAGGTGGGTGGGGCCGCACACCGATCCTGACGGCAAACATGCCCCGACAAAGGTCCCGTTTCAGCATGAATTCTCGCGATATACGCAAGTCACTAGGTGATGGTGTATGAACCGGAGAGAGTTTCTTTCATCGGCGGCAGCTTTGGCGGCGTCTGCTTGTCCGGCTCTTGCGCAATTGGCGCATCACGAGCCTGGTTTTCCGCCGTCTGAGTTAAAGTACGTACCTTATATAGAGACTGTTCCGGTCGCGGGCTATCGCTTTGCGTCGCCTACTGCTTATGAGGCTTTCAATGATATGAAGTTCGGTGCCCGGATCCACTGGGGAATCTATTCCATTTGGCATCGGGGTCCAGAGTCATGGCCATTCCTGCATATGTCGCTTGAAGATCGGCAAAAATATAACAGCTTGTACAAGACGTGGAATCCAAAGGGATTCGATGCGGATGTGTGGATGGACATTTTCACGGAAAGCGGCATGAAGATGTTCGCCTTCACAACAAAACATCATGAAGGCTTTTCCATGTTCGACACCCGGACAAAGGTAAAGAGCCGCGCGAACTGGATGGCTGCGGGCGGCCCAAGGATCGAATCGTGCGACCTTGCATATTCAATGATGGAAACCCCGTTCCGCCGGGACGTTGTGAAGGAGCTTTGCGATGCGGCCCATAAGCGCGACATTAAGATTGATCTCTACTTCTCTCATCCAGACTGGTACGACGCCGACTTCAGGCCCTATGTGGCGCACCCACTACAGATACCTTCCTCGCCGGAATGGATGACTGTCGCCGGTTTGCAATTTACGCGGGAAAGATTGGGCAATCATGCCGTGGTTGTTCCCGATCCTACGGACGTGGAAGTAAAGCGCATGATGGAGAGACATCGCGCTCAATTGGTTGAGCTGCTGACAAACTACGGTAAGGTCGACATGATCGATTTCGACATGTGGCTCGGTCCGCGAGTCTGGCCAGAGCTTCGCAAGACCATACTGAAGCTGCGGCAGATTCAGCCCGATGTGATGTTTCGCGACCGCGGAATTGGGAATTACGGCGACTACTATACGCCCGAGCGGGTGGTCCCGAAATCTGAACAGACCTTGGACAAGCCCTGGTTTTGCATCTACCCGTTGGGCACGGATTTCTCGTACGATCCCGTCGCCTCGCACTACAAAGGGACAAATTGGATCGTGCAAAACCTTGTGGACACTGTCGCCACGGGAGGCGGATTGATGGTCGGTGTCGGTCCCAGCGCAAACGGTCAGTTCCATCCAGAGGCAATCCGGCAGATGAAAAATGCTGGGGCATGGCTCAAGGTAAATGGCGAGGCTATCTATGCGACCCGTCCACGAGACGACAATCGCTGGTCGGAAGGCGATACGGTCCGTTACACGCGGTCGAAAGACAGGCGTTTTGTTTACGCCATCCTGACCGAATGGCCGGGAACGCGGATCACCTTGAAATCTGTGCGCCCAAGACCCAACTCAGAATTGACCCTGCTGGGCTCGAACGCTGTATTGCCATGGAAGTTTGAATCGGATCAGGGAACTGTCATCGAGCTTCCGGAAAATCTGCAGCAATCCCACAACAGACCCTGCGAATACGCTTGGAGCCTAAAGATCCCAGCAACTGAACTGTAGTAAGTAAATGCCGACTCAAGAATAGTCCACGGACCATCACGTGAGCGCTCAGCTATAGCAGAGCGACGCGGCTGCAGCATCGTGAAGACCTATGCGGATGAAGTCTTGAGCTTTGTCAAGGGGCTTCTCCACCGGACATATTTTGGATTGGAGCCTGCGCTAGCAGGGGCCTGCATCTCAAAGTGGTATGGAACATCGTGGAACAAGGCGGCAAGCAGAAGCGTGGCCGGCCGCGCAAGGATGAGGAAGACGACGAGGATGCGGGGGAAGAAGCGCCCGAGAGCAAGGGGAATGAATATCGCCTCCGGGGGCGGCAGGAGCGCGCGTCCGCGGATGGCTTGGGCGAGAGCAAGGGAGGCAAACGGATGTTGGCGACTTGGAGCAAAGGAGTGAACCATCTACGGGATTCTCGGATGTATGCTCTGAGCCAGCGAAGCCTTCGAGGGGATTTCCGACCCACCGAAGCTTGAGAACCCTCGAATAGTGGTTGGACGTTCGGAACTCGTCGCCAAGTCCAAGAAACGGAAGTCCAAGTAGATTAACGGTCATTTGAGTCCCAC
>JBOGLY010000235.1:0-5636 GCA_050746425.1 Acidobacteriaceae bacterium | reverse complement strand
GTGCTCAGTTGTCCGGCTGGGACAGCGCAATTTCGTGATGAAACATTCGATTCGCGGGTTTTCAGCGGGACCAGGCATTATCGAATTTTTCTTCCCGCGAACTACGATGCGGTTTCAACGCGATATCCGGTGATCTATTACTTTCACGGCCACAGCGACCGCTACACCCTGGAAGACTACGACCACGGGCTGGACACAGTGCCGAAAATCTGCCGGTTTGTCGCAAGCCATCCGGTGATAGTGGTCGCGATGGATGGATATGTCGCCAGCAATTACACCGGATTCTATGGCGGCACTCCGTACGATATCCGGCAAGACGGCGGAACGTACGATTTTGGAAAATATTTTCTGGAGCAGGTGGCGACGGTCGACGCGAACTATCGCACGCTGACCAGCCGCCGCTATCGCGCTACTTCCGGGCTCAGCATGGGCGGATTTATGAGCCTTTATTTGGGCGCTCGATATCCTGCTGTCATCGGCAGTTCCTCGGCGTTCAACCCGGGGCCGGAATTTTATGTGGGAGACAAGGGAAGACTTTCCCTGTGGCGGCCCAAGGACCATGTGCTGAGTTTTGAGCACACACCAGTTCGCCTGGTGCGCGCCAGCGGCGACTACATCAGCCAATACACGGAGGAGACGCGGGCGGCCTTTGCGTCGGCGCCGACTGTGCCGTTTGAATTTCGTCAGGATGAATACGATCGGCACTGGGCAACTTCGATCGGAGAAACATTTGAATTTCACATGCGCGCGTTTGCCGACCCGACGCTCGACAAAACTCCAACGGATTGGAACTATTCCAGCGCGTTCGACGATTTCAATGTCTGGGGATATCGCATTCATGCGGACATTGCCGGACCAGCGCTGATCTATCTGAAACATGTCAGTCGCGCCGGGATGCTGGTGGCAACGCGAAAATGGGCCCCCGATGGACCGCCGGCAACCTGCAACACGTTAAATGTAACGACCGCGCCTCTTTATCAGCATGGCGCGACTTATAAGGTTTACGATTTCAGCCTTGCTGGGAACCGTTCGACAATTCGCGAGTTGATGGCCGATCAACAGGGAAGGTTGCATTTAGCGACCGATTGCGCTAGGCACGAATTCGGAATCGCGGGGCCGGGGATCGATGCACAGCAGTCTGCCATCCTGTTGCCAGTGACGACGAAAGATTTTCTGCGCGTTATGCCGGGGCATCCAATTTCGATTCCAATTCGGATGTGGAATCCTGGTGCCGCTCCGCTGCATCAGCTGCAACTGACGTTGAGCTCGGAATACCCGACGGTCCAGATATTGCGTGGAAGCACAATGGTGCCCGAGTTGAAACCTGGGCAGCTGGTCGATGTCAGCTCCGCGTTTCTCGTGAAGTTTACGGCGGGCGACGGCGATTTTGCGCGGGCACGGCTGTACTTGAATGAGAGCGTCGCGGGAAGTGGAAATGCAAGCGCGCCAGCCACTCAGAAATACATCGATGTGATGGTGGCGCCGTCTGTTTTGCCTCCGCCGCTGGCAATCGAGGTGCTGGATGGCCGGACCAAAACATTTCCAATCTTCTTCCAGGGCGTTCACGGCGGCGGCACGAGCGTTCCTCGCACGGTAACAGAAGGAAAAGGCAACGGAAATGGAAAGCTGGAGCCGGGGGAGCAGGCGACTGTCTGGCTCCAGGTTGCGCAAGGGTTGGATCCGTTCGACAAAGGCAACTGGTGTCGCGCGAAGGTCTACACGGATTCCAAGTGGATCACCGAAACAAAAGATTTACAGGAGGACAAGGGTCGCGAGTGGACAGGAGCGCAGAATCGAACCAGCGTGATTGAACTGAGCCCGGCGACGCCGATAGGGACGACGGTGAAGGCGATACTGGATTGCGAGACCTACAGTTTTTATTTCACGCCCGATGTGCGTTACGGAAAGCTGCCGCTTTATCAGCCGTATCAGTTCCACAGGCACCAGTTGTATTCCTGGGTTTGGCGGGTGGATAAATAGCCGACATGGAGCGTTGTCTTCCTAAGCGAAACGGAGTATAGCGAAGGACCCTGCGTTTTACTGGCAACTCGAGGTCCTTGGGTCGCTGCCGCGACCTCTGAGTGACAGATTTATCTGCTGTGGTGGAGAGATATTTGAGAGGTGAACGATGGGTTTCAAAAAGCCGCTCCTATTCGTGATTGCGCTTTTTCTTGCGTTGACGTTTTCTATGCAAGCGCAAAATACTCGACAGAGTTCCTATATGAACGAGGCTGAGCAAAGCGCCGCCGCCGATCTGCTTCAGGCCACAAACCAGGACCGGTCTTCGCAGGGCTTGCAGCCAATACGTTCAAGTCGAGCTTTGACGAATGCGGCGTGGCTTCATGCGCAGCGAATGGTCGCATCTGGAACACTTTCGCATCGGTTGCCGGGTGAGCCGGACCTGATCGTTCGAGTACAGCAGGCTGGCTTGCATTGCAGCACAGTTGCGGAAAATGTCGCCGAAGCTCCCACGGTCGGCCAGATCAACAATGAATGGATGCATTCTGCATCGCATCGCGCGAACCTGCTGGACCCGCGGGTGAACGCAGTTGGCATTGCGATAGTCGAGCGGCATGGCGAACTGTATGCGGTTGAAGACTTCGCTAGGGAGCTGCCGCTGCTGACGCGAACACAGCAGGAAAAGCAAGTCGTTTCTCTACTCATTCGCGATGGCTTACGAGTGCGGCCTGGCGATGAACTGGCAACGAGCTATTGTGACGGAAGTCCGAGCGGAACGCGGCCGGCGCCAGCCCTGGTGGTGCGATACAGCACAGTGGATCTCACCCAACTTCCGCCGCGGGTGAAGAAGGGAATTGGCGATGGAACGTATCGCACTGCGGTTGTGGGCGCATGTCGGCCGGCGAATCAGAACGGTTTCACGGCCTACCAGATTGTCATCCTGCTATATTGAGCCGGCCGTTCAAGAAGCAGGCGCGGTGGGTTCCATGTCGAGCAGATTGTTAAAGCGGTTGAAGTAATTGAACAATCCGATCGCCGCCATCAACTCGACCACTTCGCCCTCGGAGTAGACCTCGCGCACTTCCTGCCATTGCTCCTCCGTCAAAGGACCTTCGTTGCGCGTCATCCATTCGGCCAGTTGCAGGGCCACTTTTTCGGCATGGGTAAAATCGGTGCGCTCCGTGTAGTCGGCCAGATTGATAAGTTGCTCGTCGCTCCAACCGAGTTTCTTACAGATGCGCGAATGCGACGCCAGGCAATAGCCGCAGTGGTTCAATTGAGACGTGCGAACAATCGCCAGCTCTTTCAGCTTCAGAGGAAGGGTGCCGGTATTCAGGACCGCTTCAAAATGCGCAATCATCGTCTGAAAAATCTCTGGACGGTGCGCAACCGTGCGAAACATGTTGGGGACATTGCCGCGCTGTCGCATGTAACGGTCGTAGATTTCAGCAGTCTCGGCAGTGACCTCATCGCAGCCTAAACGCGAGATTCTCGGGGTGACGGTTTGCATGATCTTCTCCGATATCCATGATATCAATCGGCCCTTGCAGCGGATGCAGGTATCGGCAGACCGAGATTCCGAACGGCTGGGCGGCGATGACGCATTATTTTGACGATGCTTCGTCGATTTGTTACCTTACGACATAGACGAATCCACCGCGTCCCCACTCCTCAGTAGCTCAATGGCAGAGCATTCGGCTGTTAACCGAAGGGTTGTAGGTTCGAGTCCTACCTGAGGAGCCAATTAAATCAACAACTTAGCGTCTTGAAGACGAGCGAAAAACCTCAAAAATGTGCCAACTGTGCCCATTTTTGTGCCCACGCTCTTTCAAAACGGATGCTGTTCCCATAGCAATCCAGCTCAGTTGCCGCTCCTCAAGTTAGCCGACTCAGCCTCCATTCCCAAGGCTCAGGATCACGCTCTCCGTGGTCGTGCGCCCGCCTGAATTTGACCGAGTTCCATTCCTACCTCAATCTCCATTCGCGCTCCGGAACATCGGTGCGCTTCGCGTAGAGACAGGAGTGGTGTATGTCACTTTTCAAGCGTGGCGGAGTGTGGTGGTTCAAGTTCTACTTCGCCGGTCAACTCATCCGGGAAACGTCCAAGTCAACGTCGAGAACGGTCGCCAAGGAAGCCGAGCGGGAGCGCAGGCGGGAACTCGAAGCGGGCTACAACAACGTCAAGGAAGTCCGCCGCAACCGCATCCGGCTCCTTGCCGAAATCATCGACGACTATCTGGTTGGCTACAGGCTGCGCTATCAGTCGGCGAGCTTCGCCGAATACGCGCTCGGTCATGTCTCGCGTCTGCTAGGCGCGAAGCTGGGCGCCGACATCAACGAAGTTGCGGTCCTCGGGTATCAGAATGCTCGCCTCGGTGAAGGGGCTGCGCCGAAGTCGATCAACGAGGAGGTCCGCTTTCTCCTTAAGATGCTCGGCGATCCGGGAGAAGTGCTTCGCGCACATCTCAAGAAAGAGAAGCAGCTCAAACTGCGAGTGCATAAAACGATCGGCAAGGCCTTCGATAGCGATGAGAGCGAATCACTGGAAACCAAGGCCAAGATCTCTCGCAGCCCCCATATGTACCCCGCATACATGCTGGCCCGCAACGGAGGTCTGCGCGATACCGAGATCAAAACGTTGGCCTGGAGTCCCCCATTCTCGCCAGCGTGGTCGTCCAACTCTTTCGCACGGCTCGCAAGCGCAACGCGAGCGTGTGGGGCATCAGCCAGACGCCTGAGGATTTCGTCGGGACGCCGGATCGGCCCAATGAGCATGGTGCGGGCATCGTCAAGAACGCGACGACCAAAATTATTGGCAAACAGCCGGGTGACATGACTGCGCTTCGAGAGCACGTCCATCTCAATGAAACCGCCCTCAACCAGATCAAAACCTTTGCCCACCCCAAGAAGGGACATAGCGCGGAGTTCCTGATTGCGATCGGGGAAAAGGCGGAATCCACGCATTCGATCCGGATTGTTCCGAGCGCAGTGGACTATTGGATCACCACGACCTATGCGCGCGAACGCACCTATCGCAAGTGGTGGTTGCGGGAGCACCGGCAACTTCCGCTGATCGCCGCCTACGAAAAGCTTGCAGAGCAATACCCGCGTGGGCTCGCGGAGGTTGGACCCCTGCCCGTGGAGTTGTCCGGAGAGATGCAGGAGGCACTGGTCTAATGAACCACACAACGAAGCCAACAGAATTGCTTCTCAACGGCCTCCCCTACGCTGGGCAGGATGCGCCAGCTCGAAACCGAGTTCCACCCTCTCGCTGGAAGAAGAGATTGGTGGCTGCGGTTCTCGCTACGGCGACATGTCTTGCGGTCCCGACCCTGGGACACGCGCAGTTCCTAAGCGTCTTCGATTCGATCTTCAGCTCGATCCAGAGCGATATCGGCGGCTCGTTGAAATCCGTGAACCAGATCATGCAGCAGGTAACGAAGCTCCAACAAACGACGTTAGCGCCGCTGGCCGCGCTCAACCAGGCTCGCGGCTTCGTTGCCAATTCCATTTCTAGTTTCCGTAACTCCACAAATCAGATATTCAATACACCTTTTACCAGCGCGGTAACACCAGGCCCTCAGCAGTTCGAGTCCATTTTGCATAGCCGGCTGTCAACGCAGATTCCTTCGCTTCAGACGAGCTTCACGATGAACTACGGCGGGGTTCCCCCCGTC
>JBOGLY010000234.1:0-5637 GCA_050746425.1 Acidobacteriaceae bacterium | reverse complement strand
CGCTTAGACGAGTCAAGAACGACTCCTCATCCCATCGCGTTGCAATTGAACCGGTCCCGGTCAATTCAATCATCCTCTCAACCTCGCTGCCAGCGCTGCAGATGGCCAGCAAGTGGACCCCGGCAGCCAACAGGTTCGGCAGCTTGGAAGGCAGTGCTGCGCTTTCCGTTCCCTCGGCCTGCGGAATAATCTGGATCGACGACCGTGCGTACAACTCCGGCAGGTCCTGTTCGGCGACCAGGGGATGGAACTCGACGCACGGTGCCGGCAGTCTTCGACACCTGGCGCGGAGGGTATCGAAAAGCGGGCCGCCGGAAAGCACGTGAAACCGCACTTCCGGGTGGCGCATTGCGGCTGCCTGCATAAGCGCGATCAACTGCTGAGAGTTTTGCTTGTAACCAAGCGCGCCGGAATAAACCACGTGCAACTTCTCCGGGGGGAACAACGCCTCCAGACGGCGCGGAATTGAAGCGGAGGGAGCCGCGAATGGGCTTGCAGGCAATGTGATGGAAGGATATTGCACAGCGGTTTTCGCGGGGTCGAGACCGTAGGAACGCTGCGCAATGCGCTGCATGTCGCCGGAAAAAAAGATGCACAAATCCTGTGACCGGAAGCCGCGGCTCTCGACGGCATGAATCATACGAATAATGCCGCGACGAAGCAGACCTGTCTTCTGTGCTGCCAGAACGCCCTGCAGATCGTGAACGACAGCGACCCGCCGTACTCGTCCCGGCAGTATGCGATTCAAGAACAAAATAAAAAGGCTGGGAGGAAGAATGCTGACCACCACGTCTGTTTGCTTTCCCAGCCGCCGCACGTTGCGAGCGGCAAAGAACGCAAACCATATTTCCAGCGTCAGGCGTCGCAGCGGCATTGCCTTTGGATAATGAACTTGATCGCCGCCACGCAGGATGGCAATTCCCTCAACCTGCGCGTCGCTCTTTTCGGGTGCCCAGGTTGGATACAGCGGATGTGAGCAGACCACTGTGACCCTGTGGCCCTCCGCGGCAAATGCCTCGGCCAAATGCCGGTTCGCCTTGCCCGTGGAAATCAATTCTGGGTAGAAGAAGGGAGAAACGATAAGAATCTGTTGCTGCCAGTCACTCACACGCGCGTCCTGTAGGCTCGATCCCAAATTTCAACTCCGCAAAGTATCCGGAATGTTCATCTTTGCGGACACAGCAATGACAAATCTTCCGCTCGGGGACCTTTAGCCCTCCCCTGCGGTCTCCTTCAAACCTTAGGAAAATCGATAGTTTTACAATACCATCCGAATCTCGCATTTCGCCGTTCTTATTCGCACGGGAACGAGTCCGATCCACTTAAGTTAATGCGAAAATCCTTCTCCCGGCGCAGGCTCAATTTACAATCAGTTGGATGCATTCCCTGCGGTTCCAGCCATTGGCGATATTCGGCATTGTTACGCTGGCGATCCTGGTCGTGCTGGCAATTTTTGCGCCCTGGATTTCGCCCTTCAATCCCGCGGCGATCGATCTGCACGCTCGCCTGCAATCGCCTTCCGGCGCGCACTGGTTTGGCACGGATGAGCTGGGCCGCGACATTCTTTCCCGGGTCATTTACGGCACGCGTATCTCGCTTTTTGTATCTACTTCAGTCGTCTCAATTGCGCTTTTTGTCGGCCTCATCGTCGGCTCGATCGCCGGATTTTACGGAGGCTGGCTCGATGCTTTCTTGAACGTCCTGGTGATGAACACGTTCATGGCGCTGCCCGGTATCCTTATTGCCATCGCATTGGTTGCGTTCCTCGGTCCTGGCATGGGCAACTTGATTCTGGCCCTTTCGATTACTGGATGGGTTGGATACGCGCGACTGGTGCGCGCGCAGGTGCTGGCCGTGCGAGAACGCGAATTTGTCGAGGCGGCACGTGCCATGGGCGCATCCGATCTGCGAATGATCGTTCGCCATATATTGCCGAACATCATTCAGCCTGTCCTGGTGCAGGCCGCCATGGGCATGGCTGGAACGATTCTGGCGGAAGCCACCCTCAGCTTTCTCGGCCTGGGCGTGCCGCCGCCCATGCCAAGCTGGGGAGTGATGCTGAACGATGCGCGCGCGCATTTGTTCGACGCACCGCACATGGTCATCTTCCCTGCGATTGCCATTATGCTGGCGGTTTTATCGTTCAACTTTATCGGCGATAGCCTTCGCGACCAGCTTGACCCTCGTACCCGGGTTGCCGTCGGCGTCGGCGCGAACTATTGATATGTGGATTGGCGTCATTTCCGATACTCACGGACTGTTGCGCCCGGAAGCGCTGCAATCGCTCGCCGGTTGCGACCATATTCTGCACGCCGGCGATATTGGCGATGACGCAATTCTGGATGCGTTGCGAAAGATCGCTCCAGTCACCGCGATTCGCGGCAACATCGACCAAGGCGGCGTCTGCGGCGCACTTCCGTCAGTGGACACTGTCGAACTTGCCGGGAGATTGTTTTATCTGGTCCATGCGCGGGAGGATCTGGACTTGAATCCCCAGGTCGCGGGCATATCGGCGGTAATTTACGGCCATTCGCATCAGCCGGAGATTTCCTGGTCCAACGGCGTTCTTTACTTCAATCCAGGCAGCGCCGGTCCTCGTCGATTTTCCCTCCCGATTACCCTTGGAATTTTGAAATGTACACCGAACGCGCTGACTCCGAGTATTGTTCCTCTGGTAACGGCCGCCTGATCTTCAATACCCACAACAAGAGCGCAAGTTCAACAGTTGCGTCTACTGATCAACCCAACAAGTCATGGAATACTTTGATTGCAAATTCAAGTTCAGCAAGCCTATTAAAGAGCGGGATTTCCTGATGCGCGCGAAAGAATTTGCTTCTTTGCGTGGGGACTGCGCGATAGGATCGTAAGTTCTACTTGTATGGAAACCGCAATCGAACGCGTTCTGATTTATCGCCTTGGAAGTCTCGGCGATACGGTGGTGGCATTGCCATGCTTCCACGAGATCGCGCGCGCTTATCCCGATGCGGAGCGGCGTCTGTTGACGAACATTCCGGTGCATAGCAAAGCACCGCCCGCTTTTGCCGTGCTGGACGGCTCCGGACTTGTGCATGGCTTCATGCGTTATCCGCTCGCCACGCGAAGCCTGGGCGAGTTGATTACACTGCAACGGCAGGTCCGCGCCTACCGCGCCCAGGTGCTTGTTTACCTAACGCCACGCCGTCAGGCGGGAGAGGTGCTGCGCGATGCCGCGTTTTTTAAGTTGTGTGGCATCCCGGCCATCGTCGGTCTGCCGTTGGCGCGAGATGCCCGCACCAATCGGCTCGATCCTGTGACGGGATGGTATGAGCCAGAAGCTGCTCGTTTGGCTCGCTCGTTGCGCGCGCTTGGAAACATCGATCTACAGGACGCCGAAAATTGGGACCTGGGCCTCACAATCGATGAACATAAAATCGCAGCCAAAGCATTGGAGTCGGTGCAGGGCCGTCCGTTGCTGGCATGCGGCGTTGGCACCAAAGTGCAGGCAAAGGACTGGGGAGTGCAGAATTGGCGCAATGTGCTGAATACGCTGGCAGCGGAGTTGCCGCATTATGGCCTGGTGCTGTTGGGAGCGAAAGAAGAATCCAGCGTCAGCGAATTTGCGGCGTCGGGCTGGTCCGGCCGCTGCATAAATGTTTGCGGAAAACTTCTACCGCGTGAGTCCGCGGCCGTGCTGGCGCGCGCCAAACTTTTTCTCGGCCATGACAGCGGTCCCATGCATCTTGCCACAGCGGTTGGCACGCCGTGCGTTGCAGTCTTCTCAGCGCGCAACAAGCCTCGCACCTGGTTCCCCTGGGGCAGCCAGCATGAGACAATCTACCATCGAACCGACTGCTGGGGCTGCGACCTGGAGACATGTATCGAAGAGAAGAAGAAGTGCCTGACGTCGATCCTCCCAGCCGAGGTATTGGGTGTGGTGCATCGCGTTTTGGCGCGCCTGTCCCTTTCCCATACCATCGTCCCAATCTCGCGATAACACGCGAAGGCTCACCTTCCGGCGTGGCCAGTTTAAGATACAGTTGAACGCTTATGATTCGCGATCTACATCGTGTCCTCGACCTGATTGAATCTGGCTTTCAGCGCCATCGCGTGCTTGTGGTTGGCGATCTGATGCTGGATCAATATTTATGGGGAGACGTCAGCCGCATCTCTCCAGAAGCGCCGGTACCTGTGCTGCGCTCCGCCCGCCGCACCCATGTGGCCGGTGGCGCTGCCAACGTTGCAATGAATTTGGTCGGCCTTGGCGCGCAGGTGTCGCTGGCCGGCTTTCTGGGGACCGACGAGGCCGCGCAAACGCTGCACGGTTTGTTTTCCGCCGCCGGTATCGCAACAGACGCCGTCTGCGTTTGGTGGCGTCCAACCATTTCAAAGACCCGCATCATGGCTGGACGTCAGCAGTTGATGCGGCTCGATGTAGAAGCACCGGAGTCGCCATTTGACTCTGAGATCGACTCCCTGCTGCAGGCATTGACACGAATGTTGACCGGCGAAATTGCCAGCGTAGACAGTATTGTTCTTTCCGACTACGCGAAAGGCGCGCTGCCGGAGCGAGTATGCCAGCACGTAATCGCTGCGGCCCGCAATCGCGGCATTCCGGTGCTGGTCGATCCAAAAGGCAACGATTTCTCAAAATATCGCCACGCCACCACCATCTGCCCCAATTTACAGGAACTCACCACTTGCACCGGGGTCTCCGCGCATGAGCCGGAGAAACTTTTGGCTGCCGGGCGCTCGTTAATCTCGCCTCTTGCACTCGATTACCTGACCGTGACAATGAGCGAACGCGGCATTCGCGTATTGAATCGCGACCCGCAGCAGGACCTTCACGCGGCCGCTGTTGCGCGCGAAGTCTACGATGTCTCCGGCGCCGGCGATACCGTGATTGCCACATTGGCCGCTGCGGCCGCGGCACAGCTTGACCTTGAAAGCGCCATCCAACTGGCCAACGTCGCCGCTGGAATTGTTGTCAGCCGCGTCGGCACAGTGCCGATCGACCGCGCAAATCTACTCGCAACCTTGTCGGTGGAATTGACTGCCAGCACGCAGGAGAAGATGGTCGACCAGGCGGGCTTGATGGCGCGTGCCGCGCAATGGCGCGACCATGGCGAGACCATCGTATTCACCAACGGCTGCTTCGATCTCCTGCACCTTGGCCACATCACATTGCTCGAAAACGCGCATCGGATGGGAGATCGCCTGGTCGTCGGCATCAACAGCGATACCTCGGCGCGACGATTGAAAGGACCGTCGCGACCCCGGGTAGGAGAAAATGAGCGGGCGCGCATTCTGGCGGCACTGGCGTCGACCGACGCTATCGTCGTTTTCGATGAAGACACTCCGCTTTCGACCATTGAGGCGTTGCGACCAAATGTGTTGGTAAAAGGCGGAGACTACACGGAGACAACCGTGGTTGGCGCGGACCTGGTACATAGTTGGGGCGGTCGCGTTGCCATTGTTCCTACGGTTGCCGGCTTCAGCACCAGCAACCTGGTACAAAAGCTAAGCGCCGGCGCGAAAGAAGCTTGAGTTTTTTAGGGAATCGGATTTATCGTCTGTGCAATTCAAAAAAGGTCCTTCATTCTGAGCGAAACGAAAAATCCATGCATTTGCTTCTTTTGGAAATACAGGGATCCGTCGCCA
>JBOGLY010000233.1:0-5644 GCA_050746425.1 Acidobacteriaceae bacterium | reverse complement strand
ATCGCTGCAATTCGGCAATCCTTGCTTGATCGACCTGGTGCGCGAAACGCTGCGGCGCCATGCACTCGAACCGTCCTGCCTCACGCTGGAAGTGACGGAATCCACAGCCATGCGCGATGTCGATACCAGCATGGTGATCCTGCAACAGATCTGCAGCATGGGAGTCAACATCTCCATTGACGATTTTGGGACAGGATATTCCAGTCTGCTGTACCTGAAGCGTTTGCCGGCAAGCGAACTGAAGATCGATCGCGGCTTCGTTCGCGATCTCGCGAGGGACGGCGAGGACGCGGCCATCGTCTCGGCGATTGTGGCACTTGGAAAGACGCTCAAACTGAAAGTTGTCGCGGAAGGCGTTGAGACGCTCGTGCAGCAGGAATTCCTGACTCAATTGGGGTGCGACTCGCTGCAAGGTTTTCTGCTGGGACGACCAATGCCAGCCGTTCAGTTCATCGAGGCACTGTCGCACCCCGCCAAACTGCCAGTCGAAGCCGACCGGGAGCATTCCTCCTCATGGAAACTGGTCGCGCAAACAGGCTGATTCCTGCGATACGAATTGGCTTTGTTGTTATTTCATCAGGAGCTCACGAAGGGCGCGAACGTTGCGCTCCTCGTCGCCGGGCGCGTCGACGGGAGTCTCGGCGATAAATGCGCAGTGCGCGAACTTCGGCTCAAGGAGCAGGCGTCGAAACGGTTCCAGGCCGATCTTCCCTTCACCGATATGCTCGTGCCGGTCGAGCTTCGATCCGCGAGCGGCCTTGGCATCATTCGAATGCCAGACGCGGACAGTCTCGCAGCCAATGGTTTTCTCGATCTGGGCCATGGTCTCAGCCCATCCCTTATCGCTGACGATATCGTAGCCGGAAACATGGGTATGGCAGGTGTCCAGGCACGCGGCCACGGGAGCGTGCGGGCGCAGATGCTCGATCAATTCCGCAACTTGGTCGAACGAGCCGCCGAGCGAATGCTCCGAGCCGGCGGTGTTTTCGATCAGGATGTGAAACGGCGTCTGCTGCCATGGCAGGCCGTCAATCGCCTTCTGAATTGACTTGGTCGCCAGTTCCAAACCCTTTTGCCGGCTCATGCCACGATAGGAACCGGGGTGGACCACAAGGTAGTCCGCGCCAAGCGCAAGGGCGCGCTCAATTTCGCCGCGAAACGCCTGCACCGATTTTTCGCAGATTTCCTCCGACTGGCTGCACAGATTGACCAGATAGCTTGTGTGGACGACCAATGGAGCGATGGCTAGTTCCGCTCGCGCGGCGCGGGTCGATTCCATCTGGTCAGTAGTAATCTTCGAAGCCCGCCACATGCGCGGGCTGGAGGAAAAAATCTGGAGCGTGTTGGCTCCAATGGCCGATGCGCGGCGGATTGCATTGGCAACGCCGCCGGTCGTCGAGAGATGCGCGCCAATCAGGCGATGAGCGACGATCTGCTTCGGGATGGGTATTCTTGGCATTTCGGTAGTCGAATATTCCACGCGATCTCAGTTCGCGGGGAGAAGCCTCGGATAGACGGCATCCATCCCATAGCTCCCTCAAAAGACGCGGGTAGATATGGGGCACCCAGACTTGCCGCTATGTGGCGGGCACTGGGTTCGCGGCCAGAAAATCTTCAATCCGTGTCACTTCTTCCAGATTCAGCCGAAACGTGGCCGCGCCGATGAAGCCATCCACTTGTCTGGCGTTTCGCGCGCCGACAATCGCGGCCGTCACCGCGGGCTGGCGCAGGGTCCATGCGATCGCGACTTCTCCCGGAGTGCGTCCATGCGCATTGCCAATCTCGCGCAGCAGTTCGACCAGCTTCAGGTTGCGGCTAAGTTGCGGCTCCTGGAACCGGTGGTTGTTGCGACGCCAGTCGTCCTCGGGCAGGCTGGACATGCGTTCTTTCGTCATCGCGCCGGTCAACAGGCCGGAAACCATGGGAGAGTAGCTGATGACGCCAATGCCGTGCTGCTGGCAATAGGGAAGAATTTCGTTCTCCACTCCACGAACCAGCATGGAATACGGCGGTTGCAGCGACGTGATCGGCGCGATTTTTGCGAGACGTTCCATTTGCGCAACAGTAAAATTTGATACGCCAATGTACCGGGCCTTCCCTTCTTCCTTCAGCTTCGCCATCGTCTCCCAACCCTCTTCAATCTCATGTTCCGGGTTTGGCCAGTGGATCTGGTAGAGATCGACTGCATCCAGCCGCAACCGGCGGAGGCTCGCTTCCAGTTCCTTGCGGACGGAATCCGCCTTCAGGCTGCGGGTTATTTGATCTTTCGCTTCTCCCGGCTTTTTGCCCCAGACCATCGAGCACTTGGTAAACACAAACGGCTTGTCCGATCGATTTTCAAGAGCGCGGGCCACAACTTTTTCTGAGCGGCCGAGTCCATATACGGCAGCGGTGTCGATCCAGTTGATGCCAAGGTCCAGCGCGCGCCGAATCGCGGCAATGGAATCGTTGTCGTCCTGGGTACCCCAGCCAAACTGCCAGTCGCCGCCGCCGATGGCCCATGCACCCAGGCCAATCGTGGTAAGGAGCAATTCGGAGTTGCCGAGCTTTCTTGTTGTACTCGCTACATCTTGCAGGGTCTGCATATATTTGTAAGCGCCCGCGGTTGGCGGGAAGCGTTCTTTGCCCTTAGGATACATGCCGATGAAATCGCGTGAAAATAGCCGTTACCACGTTGACCTTTTGCCGCTCTGGGAGTCGAATTTCCGTGCTACTGTGTTGTTCTGGAGGCATACGAAAATGTTGCGCGAATGGCTTTGCAAACCCGCGACGCAGGCGTCGCTGGTTCTCCCCCTTGCTCTTGGCCTCGCGGGCTGCGGCAATAATCTTTACCACACGATAGGACCGCCTCCCAGCGACACAGTGACCTTTCCGACGGCATCCACGCAGGGATGGCTGCAGCAATATGGCACCGGATACGTCTCGACGGCACAGTACTCCCATAATGGAGATACGGCGTACGGCGTCGCCACAGACGCGCAAGGAAATGTCATTGTTGTGGACCAGACTTACGGCGCATTTCCGGGATTCGTCAACAATGGCTCAGCCGAATTCGCCGTGGTGAAATTCGACAATTCCGGCAATCGAATTTGGACGCAGCAGTTGGGCACCGGGTCGGGAGATTATCCAAATGCAATCGCGGTAGACGCGCAGGGAAACATATTTGTCGGTGGCGCGACTGACGGCGCGTTCCCTGGCTTTACCAACAGCGCCGGAGCAGAGCAATGTGTCGTCATCAAGCTGACTCCCGCAGGGCAAACCAGTTGGATACAGCAATTTTCCTCGAGCCTGCCGTGCCAGGTAACGGCGCTGGCCGCGGATGCGCAGGGAAATGTCATCGTTGGCAGCGAAAGCCTGAACAACGTTTCAAATGGCTATACGCAGGGCGGAGATGTCAGCAAGCTGGCGGCTGCGACCGGGGCAACATTGTGGAACCAGGGGTATGCCGGTACGAATTCCATGAGCTATGGAGTGACCGGAGTCGGGGTCGACAATCAAGGAAATGTGGTTGCCGTTGGCGATTTCCCGTCTACGGGGACTTCGAATTCCACTACCGATATGGCAGTGAAACTGGATGGATCGACCGGGCAGCCGGTCTGGCAGCAGGCACCCGCGACCTTCTCCCCGTATGGCGGTCAACTTCTGATCTACACGCAACTCGCGCTCGACGCCAATGGAAACGTTTTCCTGGGTGGAGTGGACCAAACCTCCGGCTACAACACCTGCGCCGTGGCTGAATTGACCAGCGCTGGAACGCAACAGTGGCAGCAGGAGTTTGGCGCGGCACAAGGCTGCATTCCCGGCGGCATGGCGACCGATACAGCCGGCAATGTACTTATGACCGGCAACATGGAGGTCCCTTTCTTTCCCAGCAGCAATCCGCCATGGCAGGACGACGCATTTGTCGCGAAGCTGACTGGAAGCGGGCAGGCCGTATGGCTGCAGCAGTTCGGTACGGGCAGCGATGTGCCGAAGGGAACCTACTTCGATTCGGCATTGGTGTTTGTCTCGACCGACAGCCAGAACCATGCCTACGTGGCGGGAACTACACGCGGCGCATTTCCTGGATTTACAAATTCGAACAATGTGCATGAGTTGTTCGTGACTCAGTTTGCACCATAGGAATTGTTTCGGTATCTCGCAACAAAAGAACCGGGCCTGCATTGAAGCGCAGGCCCCGAACGAATTCTATTTATAGCGAATTCAGAGTTGGTGTAAAGCGCAAATCTGGAGTTGTCGTCCTGAGCCGAAGGCGAAGGATCTCGCGGTTTGCAGGCAACCGCAAGGTCCTTCACTTCGCTACGCTTCGTTCAGGATGACATGTGCCGGACTATCGGCCTACATCAACAGCGGAAACGCTATTTAGCTAACGAAGAACTATCCCGCTTTTTCAAGCAGGGTCACGGACAGATCGCGTTTCTGCACCATGTCCGCCGTGATCTCGATCTCCTTCACCTTCTTGTTGCTGGGCAGGTGATACATCAGATCGAGCATCAACTCCTCGAGAATCATGCGCAGACCGCGCGCGCCGACTTTGCGATGCAGGGCTTCCCGCGCAATGGCTCCGACAGCGTCCGTGCTGAAGCTGAGACGCACATTTTCGTACTCAAACATGCGCTGATATTGCTTCATGATGGCGTTGCGGGGCTTGACCAGAATTTCCACCAGCGCCGCCTCGTCCAGCTCGTCCAGAATTCCGATTACAGGCAAACGGCCGACAAATTCTGGAATCAGCCCGAATTTAATCAGGTCCTGAGGTTCGGTCTGGCGCAACAATTCCGTGTCGCGTAAGGACGGAACCATGTTGGCGGGCTGGCCATCGCGATCTGAAATTGCCTTGAAGCCGAGCGCCTTCTTGCCGGCGCGGCGGCCAATCACGCGTTCCAAGCCCACAAACGCGCCGCCACAGATAAACAGGATGTTGGTCGTATCGACGGGAGTAAATTCCTGGTGCGGATGCTTGCGCCCGCCTTGCGGTGGAACGTTCGCGACAGTGCCTTCGAGAATCTTTAGCAGCGCCTGTTGCACGCCTTCGCCGGAAACATCGCGGGTGATGGAGGGGTTTTCATCCTTGCGCCCAATCTTGTCGATTTCATCGATGTAGATAATGCCTGTTTGCGCGCGCGCAACATCGCCGTCTGCCGCCTGCAACAGTTTCAGGATGATATTTTCCACGTCCTCGCCGACGTAGCCGGCTTCTGTAAGCGTGGTCGCGTCCACAATGGCAAACGGGACGTCGAGCGTGCGGGCCAGGGTCTGCGCCATCAGGGTCTTGCCGCTGCCGGTCGGCCCAATCAGCAGGATGTTCGACTTGGTCAGCTCCACATCGTTGGTGCGGGCGCGGTTCATCTGGATGCGCTTGTAGTGGTTGTAGACGGCGACAGCGAGCTTCTTCTTAGTCGTCTCCTGCCCAATTACATATTCGTCCATGAACGCTTTCACTTCATGGGGCTTGGGCAAATGCGCCGGGGCCGCGGCCGGGCGCGCTTCATTTTTGTCGTCTTCCAGAATGGAGTTGCAAACGGCGACGCATTCGTCGCAGATATAGGCCCGGGGATAATCGCTGGGGGAGGAAATCAACTTGGCAACGGCGTCCTGCGATTTATGGCAGAACGAACAACGGAGTACATCGTCGGAACCCGCG
>JBOGLY010000232.1:0-5644 GCA_050746425.1 Acidobacteriaceae bacterium | reverse complement strand
ATCGAAGGTCCTGCAATTCAACGATTTCGGCCTGGTGGCGATTACGCGCAAACGGGTCAAGCAGTCGCTCGAGCGCACGCTCTCCGTTCCCTGCTCCGTCTGCACCGGGACCGGCATGGTCAAGGGGCCGCTCACGGTCTGCAATGAAATCTACGTCGAGCTGCGCAAGATGCATCGCCACATCGATCGCGGCGACGTTCTGTTGCGGGTCAATCCCGAAGTGGTCAAGCAATTGAAGTTGTCGAATGGCCGGTGGCTCAGCGAGATGGAAGAAATGTCTGGGAAAACTGTCATCGTGAAAAGCGATCCCAGCCTCCACCCGGAGCAGTTCGACATTCAGTAATACCCGGACCAACTGGAAAATCTGCGCTATTCGCGGATTCACCGTAGAGGACAAATTTGTTTGTCGTTCTGAGGTTGCTGCGGCGGCCGAAGGTTCTCGCGTTTTTGCCAACCGCAAGGTCCTTCATTTCGCTACGCTTCATTCAGGATGACAGCTTTGGATCTCATCGCTTCACGCCAAAAGTGAAATAGCTAGCTAATCAACCGCCTTGCTTCTTTTCCTGGGCGGCACGGCGCTGCTTCACCCATCCCGGTTTTATGCTTTGGCGGGCGCGGCCGAAAGCCAGCGCGCCAGAAGGAACAGCTTCGGTAATGCAGGAGGCGGCGGCGATATACGTGTCGTCTTCGAGCGCAACCGGCGCAACCAGCGTTGCGTTGCTGCCGACGAACACGCGGTCGCCAATCTCCGTCGGATGTTTGTTGACCCCGTCGTAATTGCACGTGATAACTCCAGCGCCGACGTTGCAGCCGGACCCAATCGCGACATCGCCCAGATAGGTAAGATGGTTCGCCTTCGATCGTTCCCCCACCCGCGCATTTTTTGTCTCGACAAAGTTGCCGACGTGGGCCTCGCGGCCAATCTGACTCCCCGGACGCAGGTGCGCAAAGGGGCCGATAAATGCGCCGTCGGCCACTGTGGCTTCATCGAGCACGCTACTGTTGCGAACCACCACCCGATCTCCGAGCTTCGAATCCTGAATCACAGAGTAAGAGCGGATGCGGCAGTCCTCTCCAATGTGCGTGTTCCCCAGCAATTGCACAAAGGGCTCAATGATCGTGTCAGGCCCGACGGTGACATCGGCGTCAATGACGCAGGTTTCCGGCATCTGGATCGTGACGCCAAGCGCCATGAGCCGTCGCGCGGTTTGGCGGCGCAACGCAGTATCCAGTTCCATCATCTCCGCAATGGTGTTCGCGCCCAGCACCTCCATCGCATCGGCGGTTTCATAGGCCACGACGCGCTCACCGGCAGCGCGCAATATCGCGGCCATGTCGGTCAGGTAATACTCCCCATGTGCGTTGTTCGACTTGAGCGCGTCAATGTGGCGATACAGCGATTCGATGCGAAACATATAAATGCCGGAGTTGATTTCGCCGATGTTTTGCTGGTCCGTTGCCAGCGCCTTCTGCTCGACAATGGCCGCAACCTCGGCGTTGCCGGGCGAGACCCGTAGGACGCGGCCATATCCGAACGGATTTTCCGGACGCGCAGTCAGTATGGTCATGGCGGCCCGCTGCGCCTGATGAAATTTCCGCAGGTTTTCAATCGTCTCCGGCCGGATGAGCGGCGCATCGCCTGATAGCACCAGCAGATCGCCAGCCGACTGCACAGATTCGCGCAGGCATTGCACGGCATGGCCGGTGCCCAGTTGCTGCGTCTGGCGCACAAAGCGGACCTCTGTCGCTTCAACAGCCCGCTCAACCTGCTCCGCCTGATGGCCGGTGACAACAAAAACCCGGTCGGGCGGCGTGACTTTAAGCACTGCGTCGATCACATGCCGCACCAGCGGCTTTCCGGCGATCTCGTGCAGGACCTTGGCGCGTTTGGACTTCAGCCGCGTCCCCTTTCCCGCGGCGAGAATGGCAGTGGCAAAATTCTGGGTTCCCATGATCTTCCAATCGTCTCATAGAGAGGCGTTCAACGAGGAGGTCGGATCTGCGATCATTGGCGGTCATGGCAAAAAGTGCAGGACTGTGCCCATCACGGTGAACTGGGCCAGAATGAGTGCGGGCAGGGCATAAAGGTAGACGGGGTGGACGCGGCGATCGACGATTGCATCGCGCAGAACTCCGAGCAGGACCAGCAGATCTACTCCGACATAATAGTACGGCCAGGGGTGAAAGACAGACGGGAACCGGACGAAGGCGGCGGCCGTAAGCGCGCAGGTGGCAATCAGAAGGAGGCGGCGATGGAGATCAGGCCTTTGGCGCCAGTAGATCGCCAGGGCAAAGGGAATGGTGAAGGATGTCAGATCGAGCAGCGCGGTACGGAGCAGCGGCGCGGTGCGGGCCAGATCAGGATAATGCAAGTCGAAACGCCGCATCGTGACGGCGGTGACGGTGCCGACGATTGGAATGGCAATGCCGAGCGCGACACCGAACCAGCCTAACCTACGATGGATACGGACGTTGCCGCTGCGGACCAGGAGGGATTGGAAGATATAGAAGACCACCCACGCCGAGAATACGGCGGCATGGATGGAGAGAAGCAATGGCTTGGGGTGGATCGAGTGGAAAAGCCGCCGATCGACTGTTTGGCCGAACCCGTAGGCCACGACTGCGGCAATCAAAAGCGACATGAAGAAATAGAAGTATCGGTCCAGCAGGCCTGCGCGTTTAGATTTAAGCCGCGTCTCCTTTCCCGCGGCGAGAATGGCAGTGGCAAAATTCTGGGTTCCCATGATCTTCCAATCGTCTCATAGCGCCGTTGCCAATAGGGCCGGTACAGATCCAACGGTCACAAAAGACGGCAACATCTGTCTCCCCGAAGAATGTCAACAGCCTTCGGCTGCATCTAAACTGAATGGTGCAAATGTTCCAGCGGCCATCGTCTCGCGCGGAGGAGAGAAAAATGCGTCCAAGGTTTTGTCCCGGTAACCATGGTGTCTCCAGTTTAATCGTCCTGTCGCTGTTCTTTGCCGTCGCGTCGAGCGGTTGCGCTTCCACCACGAGCCCCGCCAGCGGCAGTTCCGGCACAACCGGAGGCACAACCAGCACCACTGGCGGCGGTGGAAATCCCACGCCAACGGGGACCGTGCAGGTGTTGACCTATCACTACGACAACGCGCGCTCGGGCGAGAACACGCACGAAACCGTGCTGACCACCGCGAATGTGAACCCTACGGACTTCGGCAAGGTCGGCTTCTATGCCACGGATGGCAAAGTGGATGCCGAGCCGCTGTATGTTCCAGGAGAGACAATTGGCGGCGCTGCCCACAACGTGTTGTACGTGGTGACGGAACACGATTCCGCCTATGCCTTCGACGCCGATACGGGAGCGGTGCTGTGGCATGTCTCCACGCTTGGCGCGAATGAAACCACCAGCGATCGGCGTAACTGCAGCCAGGTGATTCCGGAAATTGGCATGACATCCACGCCGGTAATTGACCCGAAAGCGGGCGCGCATGGAACCATCTACATGGTTGCCGCCAGCAAAGACAGCAGCGGCAATTACCATCAGCGCCTCCATGCCCTCGACATGACGACGGGAGCGGAGACGCCGGGCAGTCCGGTCACCGTCCATGCCACCTATCCCGGTGCCGGCCAGGGAAGTTCCAATGGCCAGGTGGTCTTCGATCCCAAGCAATACAACGAACGCGCCGGGCTGCTGCTGCTGAATGGCGTGGTCTATCTCGGCTGGTCTTCCCATTGCGATATCGATCCGTATACCGGCTGGCTGATGGGATACAACGAGAACACGTTGGCGCAAACAAGTGTGTTGAATTTGACCCCAAACGGTTCCGAGGGGTCCATCTGGCAGTCGGGAGCAGGCATGGCTGCCGATTCTTCAGGCAACATTTATTTCCTCGACGCCAATGGCACCTTTGACACAACTCTGAACTCGAGTGGGCAGCCCTCCAAAAGCGATTACGGCAATTCTTTTATGAAAGTTTCTACTGCCGGCAATAAGCTGGCGGTGGCCGACTATTTCGCCATGTCGAACACGGTGGCGGAATCGAATGCGGACCAGGATCTTGGCTCTGGCGGAGCGTTGTTGTTGCCGGATGAAACCGATGCATCCGGCAAGGTGCGTCACCTGGCAGTAGGGGCAGGGAAAGACGCGAACATTTACGTTGTCGATCGCGACAATATGGGCAAGTTCAGTCCAACCGCCAACAATGTTTATCAGGAGCTGCCGCACGCGCTGGCTGGCGAGGAATTCGCCATGCCTGCCTATTGGAACAACACCGTTTACTACGGTGGAGTTGGGGATTCCATCCGCGCCTTTCCGATCGCGCAGGCAAAGCTGGCTACCAGTCCCAGTTCGCTGACTGCGCATAAGTTTCCCTATCCAGGCGCGACGCCGAGCGTTTCCTCCAATGGGGCATCGAATGGAATTGTCTGGGTTGTCGATAACAGCAGCCCGGCAGTGTTGTACGCCTATGACGCGACGAATTTGACCCATGAGTTGTACGACAGCAACCAGGCGGCGAACGGTCGCGATCAGTTTGGCCCCGGAAACAAATACATCACGCCAATGATTGTGAACGGGAAAGTGTATGTGGGCACGCAGACCGGCGTGGCTGTATTTGGCCTGCTGAAGTAGCATCGAATTTAAAAGCGGAGCATCTATAGGCAGAAGGAGAAATACACGTGCCATCGATACCCTATGCCATTGATCCAACCCATACTTCAGTCCACTTCAGCGTTCGCCATTTGATGGTCTCGAACGTTCGAGGAGAATTTACCAAGCTCACCGGCACAGTGAAATTCGATCCAGAAAAGCTTGAAAATTCCAGCGTGGAAGCGACCATCGACGCCACCTCCATCAGCACCCGCGACCCTCAGCGCGACGGCCACCTGAAGAGCGCCGACTTTCTCGACGCGGAAAAATTTCCTTCCATCGCTTTTCGCAGCAGGAAAATTGAGACGCACTCCGGTGGAGGAAAAATCACCGGCGATCTCACCATTCACGGCGTTACTCGCGAAATCGTCCTGGATGTGGAAGGTCCGACCCCGGAGATCAAGGACCCCTGTGGCAAGCAGCGGATCGGCGCGTCCGCAACCGCCAAACTGAACCGAAAAGATTTCGGCCTGACCTGGAATGCGGCCCTTGAAACCGGCGGAGTGATGGTCGGCGACGAGGTGAAAATCACCATCGATGTCGAAGTCGTCCGCGCTTGAGATTGCTCGCTTCCCGTTGCGGTGGCTCAGAAACAAGACCGTGTCACCCGTTTCTGCGCTCTTTTTTTTAGACGAGTAATGGCGTTCGCTCTGATCGAGTACAAGGAGCCCACCAACATGAAGCCAAAGAACACGATATGCCTCTGGTTCAACAAGGACGCGCATGAGGCGGCACGCTTCTACGCCGTCACCTTTCCGGACAGTAAGGTAACCGCTGTGCACAAGGCTCCAGGCGACTATCCGGGCGGCAAGAAGGGCGATGTGCTGACGGTGGAGTTTATCGTCCTGGGCATTCCCTGTCTCGGTCTCAACGGGGGCCCGGCGTTCGGGCACACCGAAGCCTTCTCCTTCCAAATCGCGACGGAGAATCAGGAAGAGACGGACCGTTACTGGAACGCGATCGTCGGCAATGGCGGCACGGAAAGCCAGTGCGGTTGGTGCAAGGACCGCTGGGGCC
>JBOGLY010000231.1:0-5645 GCA_050746425.1 Acidobacteriaceae bacterium | reverse complement strand
GGTAGAGCGTGCGTCCTGTCTGCCGCTTGGAAAGCTCGCGCGCCAGCTTCATGCGCTGCGCTTCGCCGCCGGATAACGTTGTGGCCGATTGCCCCAGGTGAACGTAACCCAGCCCGACATCGTTCAGCGTCGCCAGTTTCTGACGCACCGCCGGAATGTCCTCCAGGACCGTCAGCGCTTCTGAAATTGGCAGTTCCAGAATGTCGGCGATGGAATGGCCTTTGAATCGCACCGCCAGCGTCTCCTGATTGTAACGGCGACCGTTACATACCTCACAGGTGACGTAGACATCCGGCAGAAAATTCATTTCAATGCGGCGTTGGCCATCCCCTTGGCAGGCCTCACATCGGCCTCCAGATACGTTGAAGGAGAATCGCCCGGCCTTATAGCCTCGCTCGCGCGCTTCAGGCAACATTGCGAACAACTCGCGGATAGCGGTGAAGACTCCCGTGTATGTCGCCGGGTTGGAGCGGGGAGTGCGGCCAATCGGCGACTGATCGATCTGGATGACCTTGTCGATCACCTTCGCGCCCAGGACCCGATCGTGCTCCGCCGGCTCTTCACGCGATCCATAAAGTTCTTTCGCCAACGCGCGGTAAAGAATGTCGTTAATCAGCGTGCTCTTGCCGGAGCCGGAGACGCCGGTAATCACCGTCAGCAATCCCAGAGGGAAGCGCGCGGTCAGGTTTTTAAGGTTATGCCCGCGAGCGCCTTCAATCGTAAGCCACTGATTGCCGGCAGGCCGTGGCTCGCTGCGCAAGACGGTTTCCAATTCTCCGCTAAGATACCGGCCGGTAAGGGAACCCGGCGTGTCCATGATCTGCCGCGGAGTTCCCTGTGCGACCACTCCGCCGCCAAGTCGCCCGGCGCCGGGGCCCAGATCGAGAACGTAATCAGCGCGGCGAATGGTGTCTTCATCGTGCTCGACGACCAGGATGGTGTTGCCGAGATCGCGCAGCGAAGTCAAAGCTTCGATCAGCCGTTCGTTGTCGCGTTGATGCAGGCCAACCGAAGGTTCGTCAAGCACGTAAAGCACTCCGCGCAGACGCGACCCAATCTGCGTTGCAAGACGAATGCGCTGGCCTTCTCCGCCGGAAAGCGTCGCCGCGCTGCGATCGAGCGAGAGATAGCCGAGACCGACCGCCACTAGAAATTCGAGGCGCTCGATAATTTCCCGCTGCAGGCGGTCTGCGATCAATTGCTCGCGCTGGCTGAATGCAAATCGGTGCGCGGCGGCCAGTGCATCCGCCAGCGGCATCGCCGTGAAATCCGCAATAGAGAAGCCATTGGCTGTGACCGCCAGCGATTCTGGTCGGAGGCGTTTGCCGTGGCACTGCGGGCAGGTGGTCGCCGACATATAGCTCATCAGCCACTCGCGATAGCTGTCGGAGCGGACCTCATCGAGCGATTGTCGCAACCACTTCAGGATGCCGTGAAACCCAGTGCGCGGACCTTCTCTGCGGTCCGGGCCATAAAGCAGCAACTTTTGTTGCGCTTCAGTGAGCTGTTCAAACGGCTTGCGAAGGTCGATCTTATATCGGTCGGCGGCAAGGTGAATCAAACGGGCCAGATACTGCGATGTTCCTCCTGGTCCCAGTCCTCCCTCAAGTAATGGCTTGGACCAGTCGATAATCACCTTGGCGGGATCGAAATCGTAAATGCTGCCCAGGCCATTGCACTCCGGGCAGGCCCCAAAGGAGCTATTGAACGAAAAACTGCGCGGTTCCAGTTTGGGAACATTGATGCCGCAGTCGGGGCAGGCCATCGACGACGAATACAGTTGCTCCTGCGCCGGGTTGCCGGATGTCTGGCTGGCGTTGGCGGGCATCGCTACAAGGACCAGGCCATTCGCCATCTGGAGCGCCTTGGCGACCGCCGTCTCCAGTCGTTTTTCGACACCCGGCTTGACGACAATGCGGTCGACAATCGCTTCAATGGTGTGGTTCTTGCGTTTTTCCAGCACGATGTTCTCAGAGAGATCGCGAACTTCGCCGTCAATGCGGGCGCGAAATCCCTGTTGGTCAAGCTTTTCCATCTCGTCGCGGAATTCTCCCTTGCGACCCCGCACGATTGGAGCGTAAATCGTGACGCGTTCGCCAGGCGCCAGCTCCATCACCCGGCCGACAATCTGGTCGGCGGACTGGCGGGAGATGGGCCGCCCGCAGTTCGGGCAATGCGGAATGCCGATGGAGGCGTAAAGCAGGCGAAGGTAGTCGTAAATTTCCGTGATGGTGCCGACTGTCGATCGCGGGCTGCGGCTGGTGGTCTTTTGCTCAATGGAGATGGCAGGGCTGAGGCCCTCGATAGAGTCCACATCCGGCCGTTCCATTTGATCGAGAAACTGTCGCGCATAGGCGGAAAGAGTTTCCACGTAGCGCCGCTGGCCCTCGGCATAGATGGTGTCAAACGCGAGCGAGGATTTGCCGGAACCGGATAGCCCGGTAACCACGGTAAGCGAATTGCGCGGTATCGCCACCGTAATGTTCTTCAGGTTGTGCTGGCGCGCGCCGCGCACGATAAGTTGTGAGATCGACATTGCTGCTGGCGAACAGTCTTTCCGCGGCTGTGCCGCATTTTCAGGGGTTACCGACGATGCCCTTGCGCATGGAGGAACCTCGTCAGGCAACAATATTCATGCGAATGTTACTGGCGCGCCGCTTAAGAATTCGATTCAATGAAGACCGGCGCTGGCGGGTTTGCATTCTTTTCATAAAGTTTTTTCGAGCGCAGTTTTTCACGTCGGAAATTGTTATGCTGGAGGAAATCCCCCAATGATGTTGTTGATGGTCTCAACTATTCTCGCCTCAGTCGCCTTGGGAGTCGCCTTGGCATATTGCCTTTGCTCTGCGGTATTTGCCATGGCCCGCATCCACGTTCGCACGCAACATTCGGCCCCGCTGCAGATTCACACCAAATCCGCAAGCTCCTAAACGTTGCACCTGCGATCTCGCGGTTGAATGCCGTTTCTCACAATCTTTTCCTCCCACTCACGGACACCCCGCCACATAGTTCGTCATCCTGAGCGTTAGGGAAGGATCTGTGTATTTGTCTTTTGCTTCCAAATACGCAGATTCTTCACCTCGTCAGAATGACGTCCTTTTCTCTTCACCGGCAGAAAATCTCATCTATCCTGATGTCCTCTCTCACTGAGGATGCATTCTGCGCAATTCATTAAAGATTTCCTGCGCCGTCTTGGGCTGTGGCGGTGTTGTTGGATCGGCGGCCGTCGGAGGCTCATTGATTGCAGGAGCAGGTTGCTGATTGTTCGCCGCCGCCTGAGGCGGACCTGCCGCGCCATTGCCTCCTCCAGGAGATAGCACAAGTTGCGCGGGAGCCTTGCCCGTGCCTCCGATAATCACGTAATCGTATCCGGACCCGTCAAGCAGCGCCGACAGCGTCGTTGAAACGTCGCCTGGCCCGTACTGCCCATAGATCCTCTCGTCATGGGCGAGCCCTTCCACGTGGAGGCCAGTCTCACGCGAGACCTGATCCAAGATGCTTACCAGACTGGAATTCTGTGCGCGAATACTCAATACGCCCTGACTGAAATCCACAGTTGCGGGGCTCGCCGGCTGGTCAGCCGGCGCGACAGGTACTGCAGGCATCGCAGGAGCAGCCGCCACGACAGCGGCCTCCGGCTTGCTTCGACGATGATGGTGCACAGCGCGGCGCGCTCGATGATGCGTCTTGGATTTCGCCACGACTGACAACGATTTCTGCGCCGACGAGAGAGTCTCATGACTCGTCTCAGACGCGTTCACCGTCTGTTGCGACTGGGCCCTCGCAGTCGTCGCGAGAACCAGCAGCATCCATGCACACAATGCAAGAATCCCCGCCCGGCAGGCAATTTCACGGATTGAGCTTGTGAGGGACTCCGCCAATGGTCCGCACAGCGGTAGACATTCAGCATCCAAACATTGCAGGACCCCTGCGCCGGTGTGGGGTTTAAAAAGCATTTCTGTACTAGACTAACAATGTTTGGCCGGATTCGGCTTGGGACGATGCGCTTGCCATCCCGTCGCGCTGCAACAGCGCCGGGCACATGGATGGTTGTTGTTCAAGCAATAGAGGAAGAGATCGAATGAGTTCGACCGAAAAGCCAATTTCGCAAATCGTTCGCGAACGTCGCGCAACCCCAAGCTTCGATGGCGAGCCGGTTCCGGAAGAAGACTTGAAGCAAATCCTAAGCGCGGGTTTGCAAGCGCCCAGCGGATACAACATGCAGCCCTGGCGCTTCATTGTGATCCGTACCCCGGAACAGAAGAAACGCTTGCGCGCCGCAAGCTTCAATCAGGCGAAGGTCGAAGAGGCCTCCGTGATGATCGTGGCCTGTGGGGATGCCGACGGTTGGCGAAATGGCGATATTGAAGAAATGCTTCGTCTGGGACGCGAAGGCGGAATGACCGAAAGTTACGCCGAACAGGCGAAAGAAAAAATACCCCTATTTCTCTCCACCCATCCCAACCTGCCGATGTGGCTGAATCGCCACGTGATGATTGCCTTTACACACATGATGCTGATGGCGGAAGCGCTCGGTTACGATACCGCTCCAATGGAAGGGTATGAGGAAGAGAAGGTCCGCGACGTACTGAAACTGCCGCTCAGCTATCACGTTGTCGCGCTGCTTGGCATTGGCCATCTTCAAGGCCCCGACAAACACTACGGCGGTCGCTTCGACATGGCCCGGACGGTGTTCGACGAAGAATACGGCAAGCCCTTGCGACTGTGATCGGGGTCGGATCGGCAGCCTTCGCTCGATTAGCCCCAAAAAACGTGTGTCATCCCGAGCGCAATTCGCGTGGCGGGCTGGTGCAACGTAATATCCTGGTTGCCTCCTCTCTGCTGCTCCAGCCGGAGGATGTCAACAGAGCCACCAGCTTCTAGGGTGGGATAGCACGAAGCTCGCGTTGCAGTAACCGTGAAAATGCTCCAGGGATGACAAATTCGATGGTCGAGCGCGAATATCCAACATTGCCGATCCTCGGTGTTGGCGCGGTCGTGCTCCATTCAAGTCGCGTACTGCTTGTGCGTCGCGCAAAACCGCCGCTCGCGGGCGAATGGTCGCTTCCCGGCGGCGCGGTTGAACTCGGCGAAACGATGGAACAAGCCATTGTCCGCGAAGTCGCCGAAGAAACTGGGCTGGCTGTTGCGCCGATTCAGGTGCTGAAAGTCTTCGATCACATCGTTCGCGAATCGAACGATCGGGTCCGCTTCCATTACGTGTTGGTGGACTTTCTCTGCGGTCTCGAACCAACGGACGGCGGCGTCACAGTGGGGCCCGCGCTGCATCCGAAAAGCGACGTTTCCGATGCCCGCTGGGTTCCGGTTGAAGGGTTGCGAAACTCGCGCGAATTTCCTCTTACCGCGCTCGCGCTGGAGGTAATCGAAGCCGGATGCAGAGTAACGGCGTCATTCTGAGCCTGAGCTTGCCGAAGGGGAAGAATCTTAGCATTTGGCTTTCGTCAGCAATACAGAGATCCTTCGCTTCACTCAGGTGACACAACAACATGGGTGCTTGCGTGTGTACTCGTCTTCGCGGTTACTATGCTGGCGAAATTTACTCAGAGACGGCAAACGCCGCCGGCTGCTGCTGCGTCATGCAATGCACCGCGCCCAGCCCCCAGATGAAATCTCCGCTGTGAATG
>JBOGLY010000230.1:0-5648 GCA_050746425.1 Acidobacteriaceae bacterium | reverse complement strand
CCTCTGAAGCACGGACGGCGATGTTCCTCGCGATTGCCAAAGGCGATGCACTGCAGGACAGTTGGTTCAGAGTGGGCCGCAAGACCACGATGATCGATGGCAACCCAGTGCTGCTGTCGTGGTCTGGAACGATGTTTGAATATATGATGCCGACGCTCTGGATGCAAACATCTCCAGATACTTTGCTGGCTCAATCGTTGCCCGGCGCCGTGCGCGCACAGCGGGAATATGTCGCGCGAAGGCGCATTCCATGGGGGATTTCTGAAGCCTGCCATAGCGAGCGCGATGCCGAAGGAAACTATCAATATCATGCATTTGGCGTGCCTACGCTGGCGTTAAATCCGCCTCCCGAGGGTGCGATGGTAATCGCGCCGTATGCCACGGTGTTGGCGCTTGAAGCAGACCCGGTTCATGCGCTGGCGAATTTGCACAGGATGGAAAAGCTCGGCTGGCTCGGAGAATTCGGATTCTACGAATCGGCAGATTATTCCGAAACAACGCAGCGCGAAAAAGGCTTGCGATATACGTTGGTACGCTCCTGGATGGCGCACCATCAGGGCATGTCATTGCTGGCGATCACGAATCTGCTGGCGGAGAAACCGTTTCAACGATGGTTCCACAACGATCCCCGCGTGCGCGCGACGGAGTTGCTGCTCCACGAGAAGCCGGTGCAAATTGTCCCAACCCCGGAAATGCCTCGCGCTGGCATCGTCGATTTTCAACCTACGTTGGTAGACAGCGCAATGCGCTCATGACCCAAGCTATGCTGCCGAGACTGGATCTTTTCCCTTACCTGCCTGCAAGGCCCGCGTCAGCACGACCTCCAATGCGTTCTTTTGCCGGATGTATTCGTCCGGATCGATGCGGCCTTCCAACCGCTCTGTTTCGAGCGAGAACAATTCTTCCTTCAAGGCTTCCATCAGCCTGGAGCGATGGGACGATTCCATTGCGGCACCCGATCCTTTTGCGGCAAGCGGAGGTATGTAGCCTTCGGTTGGCCGCATCGCTGGATGAGACGCGGGCGCCAGCGGCAACCCCGGACCTCCGGCCGCTACTGCGACTGCCCTATTCTGCTTCATCATAAAGGCCGCGCCAACCGCCAGCAGGACCGCTGCCAGCGAAAGAATCCACCATTTGTACTTGCTCAACGGATCGGGAGTATCGATTGGAACTCCCAGGCCGATGCCCGGTCGAGTATTGTTTTCCGCAGCCGCTTGCGCCGACGCTTCCGGACCCATCGCGGACTGCTGCGCGTTGCCGCTCTGATCGCCATTCGCGCCACCGGGTCCCGCGCTATCCGCGGGGAGCAGCCCTATTCCGGAAACGTGAAAGGCCAACGTCGATTGCGGCGTAACATTTCTAACAAGAAATGTCTGGACATTTACGTCCTCATCGATGGGCTGGAATGCAGTTGTCGGCGTCGCGGAAAACTGCATGCTTTTCGGCAGAATGATGGCAAAGTTGTCGACGGGCGCCGCCACTCGCGGATGAAATTCAAAGCTACCGGAATACGGCAGTCGATAGCTGACCTGAAAACGCGTCTCTCCTGGCCGCAGCGGATAGACGAAACTGTAGTCGCCCTCCGACCCCAGAGGAGTGGGCGGCGTTTGCACTGGCATGCTACCCGGTCCCTGGGCGGCGCCGGAAATCACCTGCGCGCCTTTCGGCACAAAGATTTCATAGGCACGCGGGCCAAACTGCGTGCGCGGCGGGGAGGAAACATTTTTCACAAAATAATTTTCGATCACACTCAGCCCATTCGGACTGGCTTCGATTCGCGCCACATCGGCTTCGGTTGATACGCCGGCCACTTTCTCCTCAACGTCGTACACGTCAACTTTCACGTCATTGGTGCCGGTCGGTACGGGATGGAAGTAAGTGGCCTTATCGTGAGTCACACGCAGCAGATGCATCGGCTCATTGTCCGTGACGGGAAGTGTGAAATGGCCATTGTCGTCGGTCGTGGTCTTGGCGGCAAGCTGCATGCCGAGTCGCATCAATTCCACGCTGTCTCCCACTGCCGGCTTCCTCGTCGTCTGGTCGGTGACTGTCCCCGAGATAGACGCTGCCTGTGCTTTGGACGAACCAGCCAAGAACACGAACAGTAGGCACATGAGCGACAACCCGGCAATCCGGGCGCGAAAATGAGACTGCAATTGGCAATGATGAAATTTCATCGATTCTCTTTCATATCTGGTTCAACACGGGCGGGAAAATTCAGGCCGCATGGTTGGCGGTTTCTAGAAATTCAATCTCCGAGATAATTTGAGCGGCTTCATTTTCCATGTTGGCTCGCTGTGCCAGGTAATCTTCTTCCGGATACTTTCCGGCGCGGTATTCAAAGCTCAAGTCGCGAAGATTTTCATAGACCGCTTCCTTGCGCTCCCGCAGGAATTCCAGACGCGTTTTTTGCGCCTGCTCCTGCGTTTTCGCTTGCGGGAAAAAGACGTAAATGAATATGCCAATCAGCAACGCGGCGCACGCCAATGCACTCATAGTTCCGTCTCTTTCCTGACCTTCGCCAGAATCGCGTTCGTGTGCGGGTCCGTTGCCAGTTGCGCCGGCATGGCGATCGGCTGATACCTCCACTTGCGAATCACAACCGCCGCGCCGAGCATCGCCAGCAGGAAGACCACTCCTGGTGCAATCCATGCCACCAGATTGAATCCGCTTTGCGGAGGCGCGGCGAGAACAGTGGGGCCATATTCCTGCACGAAATTCTGCAGGATGAGCTGATTGCTATCGCCGCGAGCAAGCGCGTTGCGCAACTCGCCCTCTTCCTGCGTCGAAACGGTGCAGCCCACGTGATTGCATTCCAGCAGCACCTGGGTGCAGCCGCAGGTGCAAATCATCTGATGCCCAAGCTGATTGTAACGGGCTGCCGTATCGCCGGCCCCGACCATGAACACAAGCAACAGACAGGCACCCGAGAGTTGCATCCAGAGACGCAGCGTGGAGCGGTCGAAAACGCCAGCTAGACAAGATAGTCGTTTGTGCATCGGCTAGTCCCCTGCCCCCGCGGTAAGAACGACTTCTTCTTCCGCCTGCGGCTTGCGCTGCTTCGCCGCCTGCTCCGGCGCCATGTTCGGCACCAGTGCCAGCAGAGTGCCAAAGGCCATGACCACCAGGCCAATCCATATCCACGCTACCAACGGATTGATGATCACCTTGATGATTGGTTGATTGGTATTTTGATTTCTACCTTCGTAGACGACGTACAAATCGCGCTCCAGCGTGGAATGATTGGCGACCATCGTCTCGGTTTGCTGGCTGGCGTGGTAAAACCGTCGCTCCGGCGCCATCTGCAGCAGAAATTTCCCGTTCTTATAGACGTTCAGCAATTCGTATTCGCTGTCGTAATTCGCATTGGAATCCTGCGTGAAACTCTGGCAGACCAGCCGATACTTCCCCAGAGTCATCGAGTCGTGGAAGCCCATCTCCTGCTCCGTCGACTGATTGAACGCGGAACCGGCGAACCCTATAAAAACGATCACCACGCCAATATGGACCAGGTATCCGCCGTACCGCCGCGTGTTGCGCCGGGTCAATTGCACGACCGATGACAGCAGGTTCTTTCCGGTGTGGCGATGAATCACCTTGGTCCCGCGCCAGAACTCGCTTACTACCGCCGTCACAACTAACGCAGCCAGCGAGAACGTCATCAACGAGTAAAGCGTCCCCGTGTTCCGCCACGGACGCATCCCAGCAGCCATCAAGACTGCTGCCGTAATTGCTCCAGCAACGCATGGCCACAGGAAATTTCGCCGAACGCTCTTGAATGAGGTGCTGCGCCAGGCCAGGACCGGGCCTATGCCAGTCAGAAACAGAAGAAAAATTCCAATCGGAACCGCCACGCGGTTGTAGAAAGGAGGGCCAACCGTGACTTTCGAGCCTTCCACATATTCCGAAATGATCGGGAACAGCGTGCCCCAAAGAATGGTAAAGCAGGCCGCCAGCAGAACGAGGTTGTTGAACAGAAAACTGGATTCGCGCGACACCAGCGACTCCAGCTTGTGCTCCGACTGCAAATGATCTCGCTGCAAAATGTAGGTAAAAAGGCAAACGCTGAGCACGATGAGCAGAAAGGCCCAGAACCACGTGCCAATCGACGACTGCGCGAAGGCGTGGACCGAACTCACGAGCCCGCTTCGCGTCAGCAGCGTGCCTAGAATCGTCAGCATGAACGTGGTGAAGATCAGCCAGATGTTCCAGGACTTCATCATGCCGCGTTTTTCCTGCATCATTACCGAATGCAAAAACGCGGTGCCGGTCAGCCACGGCATTACAGAGGCGTTCTCGACTGGATCCCATCCCCAGTAGCCGCCCCAGCCCAGCACGGCGTAGGCCCAGTGCATGCCCAGGAAAATTCCTATCGTCAAAAACAGCCAGGTCACCATGGTCCAGCGGCGGGTGATGTGAATCCATTTTTCTCCGGGGTAGCGCATCATCAGCGCGCCCAGCGCGAAGGCGAACGGAACACTGAAGCCCACATAGCCCAGGTACAGCATCGGAGGATGGATCGCCATCTCCGGGTATTGCAGCAACGGGTTCAGACCGAAGCCATCTGCCGGCACCGCGCCCCGCACCAGGGCAAACGGTGGCGCCGCGAAAACCAGCAGCAACGTGAAAAAGACCTGAATACCGGCCAGAATGGTGGAAGCATAAGCCGTCAGCTTGACATCCACTTTGTGCCGCACTCGCAGCACAAAGCCGTAGCCGGCCAGCAACCAGGCCCACAACAGAAGTGAACCTTCCTGGCCAGACCACAGGGCCGCGAATTTATACGGCGCCGGCAACGCCCGGTTAGAGTGATGAAGGATGTACGACACGGCAAAATCGTTGGTGAACGCGCAATAAACCAGGGCGAACGCCGCTGCGCTGAGCGCAATGAAGCTTCCAATCCCGGCGCGACGCGCGGACTCCGCCAGGCGTTCCGGTCCAAGGCTGGCGTGGGGATGCACTGCGATCTGTCGCAACGCGATCGCGCCAACCAGCAGGTTGTACACGCACAAAACGAGTCCTAGAAGGATTGCGAAACTGCCAAATGCCGCCATAGCTCCTGCTATACTTTGTCGCTTGTGGCGGAGCCACAAAGCTGTTGCAATTTACCCCGGCAGGCCGGTTGCCGCGCTCGCCGGAAAAGCCATAAACTTGCTCGATTCTCCTGGCTTCGCAGAAGCCTCCGCAGTTCAAGCCTCAGCACTTCATAAAGGCAATTAGTTCTGCCATCAGACTGCCACCATCACAATCATACATATTTCCGGCGATGGCTCCTAAGCATGCAGCAGGCCGAGATCGGGCGCATGTCTCCCAATTGATGGTGGCGGCGCCGTCGCCGAACTGGGCTCGAATCGCGTGTTCAGATTGGCATCGCGAAATGTTGCTCGCGCGCATTTTGGTAAAAATACTTCGACTCTCCTGACCGGCGGGGTTCTATGATAGATCAAATTCTCGAGTAGCCAATGTCCGCTATGCTTCGTTATTCCTCAATCCCGCAACTGATTGCGTTTGCCGCGCTGGTGTTTGTTTTCTGGTCGATGCTGCGACGTCATGCCAGGCGACAGGTGAATTATTGGCTGCTGGCCTGGATATTCCTTCTGCTGCACTTCATTTCAAAGCTGTTCATCGCCGGTGGCGGAGTTTGGGGG
>JBOGLY010000229.1:0-5705 GCA_050746425.1 Acidobacteriaceae bacterium | reverse complement strand
GAATATGGCGGACCAGCGCAACTGGTCCGCTGCATCGTGGCGGCAGGCCCACGCCTGGGATGGGAAGGCGAAGTCGCATGCCTCGATCATGCTTCAGAAAGTTTTCTAAAGGAAATTGCGTTTCCCGTCCACGCACTTGGCCAGCGTCACGGCGTGTATGGGTATTCGAGCGCCTGGGTGCCATGGCTGCGCGCGAACATCGATCGCTTCGACGGTGTTGTGGTCCATGGCATATGGCAATATCAAAGCTTTGGCACCTGGCGCGCCATCCGCGGCCGCAAACCTTACGTGCTGTTTCCTCATGGGATGCTCGATCCATGGTTCAAGCGCCGCTATCCCTTGAAACACATCAAGAAGTGGGTCTACTGGCATCTGGCGGAACGGCGAGTGCTGCGGGATGCCAACTCAATCCTTTTTACCTGCGACACGGAGCAGCGCCTCGCGCCGGAGAGCTTCAGGATGCCGCCTTGGCACGCAGCGGTGGTGCCCTACGGCGCGGAATCTCCCCCGGGCGATCCGCACCAGCAAGTTGAAGCCTTTTATGCAGCCTGTCCGGGAGCGCGAGGTAGACGATTTTTTCTTTACCTGGGGCGCATCCATCCAAAAAAAGGATGCGATCTGTTGATCGACGCTTTTCTCGCAATTGCCGCAGACGCTCCCGATGTCGATCTGGTAATGGCGGGTCCCGATGCCGGGATGCGCGAAGGTCTCGAAGCCCGTGTCAAAGCCGCGCACCTGGATAACCGCGTGCACTGGCCTGGCCTGATTACCGGCGACGCGAAATGGGGAGCTTTTCACGCGGGCGAATCGTTTGTGCTGCCGTCGCACCAGGAAAATTTTGGCATAGCGGTTGCCGAGGCATTGGGCTGCAGTCGGCCCGTGTTGATCTCCGACCAGGTCAACATCTGGCCGGAGATTCACGGCGACGGTGCCGGACTGGTCGCGCCCGATACCCTGGAAGGCACGAAACAGTTGCTGAGGGATTGGCTGGCGCTCTCCGCGGAACAACGCGAGGCAATGCAATCGCGAGCGCGGGCCTGCTTTGAAAATCGCTATAATCTGGATCAAAATGTCAGCGAGCTAGTACGATTCTTTCAATATATGCATGAGTAGCAGTTGCCATGGAGCAGGTTCCGTCCGCCATTTCGTTTGCACCCGGCCCTGGGCCCAAGATTGCGGGCAGCGGAGACCGCTCGGGTAAAGATCCGTACACTGCGCCGCAATATTCGTTCGCCAATCGCGCGCAGCGACAGCTTTGGAGCATGGTCTGGATCCTGCTCTATCGTCCGTCGCCGCGGATTGCGCACGCGTGGCGCGCATGGTTGCTGCGCTGCTTCGGCGCGAAACTTGGCCCCCATTGCCACTTCTACCCGGCCTCGCGTGTGTGGGCGCCATGGAACCTCCGCTGCGAAGATGTCGTGATCGTCGCTGATCGAGCGGAACTCTACAACCCCGCTCCGATGGTGCTGATGTCGCACGCCATCGTTTCCGAGGGAGCGTATCTCTGCGGCGCGACCCACGATTACGAGAACCCAAGCTTTCCTGTAGTGTCGTTCCCGATGCGAATTGGACGCTACGCATGGGTCGCCGCGCGCGCCACCGTTTCGCCAGACGTAAATCTCGGCGACGGAGCCATTCTCGGCCTCGCCTCCGTGGCGACCAGAGACCTGGAGCCATGGTCGATTTATGCGGGCGTTCCCGCGCGCAAGATAAAAGACCGAAAGCGCGTCGATTAACTATATGCGCGTCTCGCAATTTTCGCGATTTCATACATGTGGAAGATTCCGATGAAAATGAATCAGGTGCCATTCACGGTCATTGAATGGAACACGCAACCGGTAATCGAAGTCCCCGGCAAGAGCGGCGCTGCGCAGATGCGGACCGTCGTCGACACAACATTATGCGTTCGGATGGTCGACTATACGCCGGGCTACAGCGCCGACCACTGGTGCGCCAAAGGCCACATCGCGTTCGTAGTCGCGGGATCGTTGAAGATTGTCGTGGAGGATGGGCGGAGCTTCGATCTGCGCGCCGGCACGAGTTTTCATGTCGGCGATAAAGCCGGCCGGCATCGGGTCTCCTCGGACGCTGGAGCACGGGTGTTCATCGTCGACTGAAGCGGCGAATATCCTCGCATCCCATGCGACAGACTGCGAAGCCATAGGACACTCGAAGTTTGTGACCGCTGTTCCCCATACAATTCAGAGAGCATGTCGCTTTCCTTCAACATTCACAGTAAACATGGCACAGCACGGCGCGCGACGATGACGCTGCCGCATGGCGCGGTCGAGACGCCGGTGTTTATGCCGGTAGGGACAGCGGCCACGGTGAAGGCGGTGCCACAGGATGTGCTGGAACAGGTCCACACGCAGATTCTGCTGGGCAATACATACCATTTGTATCTGCGACCGGGGCATGAGCGTATAAGGCGCCTGGGTGGGCTGCACAAATTCATGAGCTGGTCGCACCCGATCCTGACGGATTCCGGCGGCTTTCAAGTGTTCAGCCTGAACCACCTGCGCAAGGTTACCGAAGAGGGCGTCGAGTTTCGCTCGCACATCGATGGCTCCAGCCATTTCTTCTCGCCGGAGCACTCGATGGAGGTGCAGATTGCGCTGGGCGCGGACATTGCCATGGTCTTCGACGAATGCACGGAGTATCCCGCAACGCGCGAGCGAGCGCAGGCATCGCTGGACCTGACGCTGCGCTGGGCGCGCCGCAGCCGCGACTATTTCCTTGCACATGCCGAAGAAGTCCCTTGGTTTCAGGAATTCGGCGTACAACACCCGAGTCTGTTTGGAATCGTGCAGGGCGGGATGTTTGAGGACCTGCGCCGGGAATCCGCCGAGCGGCTGGTCGAACTGGATCTGCCCGGCTACGCCATCGGCGGGTTGAGCGTGGGCGAGCCGCGGGAACATACTCGCGCGGTGATTGCGGCGACGCTGCCGCTGCTGCCGGCAGACAAGCCCCGTTATGTGATGGGCGTCGGCTATCCCGATGAGATTGTGGAATACGCGGCCATGGGTGTGGACATGATGGATTGCGTGTTGCCGACGCGGGCGGCACGGCATGGCCTGCTATTTACGTCGGAAGGCAGGATGAATATAAAGAATCAGCGGTATGCGGAGGACCAGAGTCCGCCAGACGCGGCCTGCGGATGCATGGTCTGCGGACGCTATACGCGGGCGTATCTGCGGCATCTGGCGATGGCGAAGGAGCCGCTGGGCGGCGCGTTGAACAGCATCCACAATCTGTACGCCTACCTTGACGCCATGCGGGCAGTGCGCGATGCGATTTCCCATGGCAGTCTGGACGATCTGGTCGCGCGTACCCGCACCCGTCAACTTGATGTAATCTAGAACAGTCCTCCGATCATATAAGGCGCAGGGCGTCCCACGTTTCGATTTGCCGCGGCGAGCGCGGGGTGGAATTACAAAAATCTTCCAGGGATGTGCGATCTATTCCCACCCTTCGTTAACAGCGCGAAGAATGGAACACCCGGGAGCACGTGGATGCGCCAACGACAAGCCATATCTTCCGCCGCGACGGACGAAATGTGGATCCGCCAGGCGCAGAAGGACGAACGTCAGTTTTTAAGGAAAAAGTAACGCATGGCATCACTGTTGTTGTTCGCCGCGAGCCCGTTCGGAAGCCTGACCACGATCGCGCCCTTCATTCTAATTTTTGTCGTCTTCTATATGTTCATGATCCGGCCCGGCCAGCGGAAGCAGAAGACCTGGCAGGAAATGCTGTCGAAGTTGAAATCCGGCGATCGCGTGACGACCA
Organism: Acidobacteriaceae bacterium; assembly: GCA_050746425.1. GTDB lineage: Bacteria > Acidobacteriota > Terriglobia > Terriglobales > Acidobacteriaceae > JAKAAZ01. Next base: position 1,919 of record JBOGLY010000229.1, on the reverse strand, counting down.
CCGGCGGCATTCGCGGCGTCGTCGTTTCCGTTAAAGAGGACGTGGTCCAATTACGGCTGGCGCCCGACAACATCAAGCTGGAAGTGGTGAAGTCCGCGATCGCCACTGTGACCACGGCCGAGGACCAGGTGAAGTCATGAAGCGCCGGTCGGTTTTCGTTTCGCAAAAATTCCGTATCACCCCTGTAGAGCAAAATGCGTAAGAATCTCACTGGAAAAACCATTTTCATCATTGCCATCCTGCTGGTGTTCATCGGCGGGTTCGTGGGCATTCCCAACGGATTCAGCCCGGCGGCGTTCAAGCAGTCGTTCGTCGATCGCATCCATCTCGGCCTCGACTTGAGCGGGGGGACCCACCTTATTTTGCAGGTGATGGTGAAGGAAGCTGTGGGCGCGACCAGCGACAGCGACCTGCAGCGAATCATTACCGACCTGCAAACGGCCGGCGCGACTGGCGCCACCGCGACCAAACCGAATCCGAAGGCCGAGCCACAGATCATCACCATTACCGGCGTCCCTCTCGATAAGGACGACGCGGTGCGTTCGGCGCTGGAAGACCAGTTCTCCAATCAGTACGCCATTCAGTCAGGAGCCAACAACTCCTACACCCTGACGATGAAGCCGTCGGTGGTGCATGATCTGGAAACGCGCGCGCTGGCGCAGTCGAGAGAAACCATTTACGAGCGCATCAACCGGCTGGGAGTGAGCGAGCCGGTGGTTGAAATCTACGGTCCAGGCACCAATGAAATTCTGGTCGAACTGCCGGGCATCGATGATCCCGGCCGGGTAAGAGACGTGATCCAGTCGACGGCACGGCTCGAGATTCACGAAGTGCTGGGCGGGCCCTATCCTGACCAGCAGAGCGCGCTGCAGGGCAATGGCGGAACATTGCCGCCGAATTCCGAGCTACTGAAGTCGGATACCGGCTCCGACACGGGCGGTCAATATTATCTGCTGAACAGGATTCCGATCGTCTCGGGCACCGAGTTCCGGGACGCTCAGCCTTCGGTCGATCAAAACGGACGCCCGGATGTCAGCTTCACCCTGACCACTGGAGGCGGCAACAATTTCTACAAATACACGAGCGCCAACATTGGCAAGAGCATGGCAATCGTGCTGGACAATACAGTTCGCGAAGTGGCAACCATCCAGGGCGCGATCCGCGACCAGGGACAGATCTCCGGTGGTGGGATCTCGAAAGAAGAAGCGCAGAACCTGTCGCTGATGCTGCGCACCGGTGCACTGCCTGCATCGATCCATTTTCTGGAGGAACGCACGATTGGGCCGTCGCTGGGCGCGGACTCGATCCGGCACGGCGTTGAGGCTGCGGTGGGCGGCCTGCTGGCGGTGCTGATCTTCATGCTGTTCTATTACCACGGCGCGGGCATCAACGCGGACCTGGCGTTGATTCTGAACCTGGTGATCCTGCTGGGATTTATGGGCTATGCCCATGCAACGCTGACCTTGCCGGGGATTGCCGGAGTGATCCTGACTATTGGTATGGGTGTCGACTCAAACGTGCTGATCTTTGAGCGAATACGCGAGGAACTGCGGGCCGGAAAGTCGCCTGCGGCGGCCGTGGACCAGGGATTCTCTCATGCGTTTCAGACCATCATCGACACTCACGTAACGACCATCGTTTCGGCGGCAATTTTGTTTCTGTTCGGGACTGGGCCGGTGAAGGGGTTCGCGGTCACGCTGGTGTTCGGTTTGCTGGCGAACCTGTTTACGGCGGTATTTGTCTCGCGCGTCATTTTTGAGGCGCACCTGAATCGCAGACAGCGGGGCGAGCCGATTTCGATCGGTTGAGCGGGAAAAGCCCTGGTGAGCTTCGCGCACCTGGGGCAACGGTTTCATCCCCCACTCAAGCCAAAAGGCGGCTTGAGTGGGCCACCGGACTAACTTTGAACTATGCGCATC
>JBOGLY010000228.1:0-5711 GCA_050746425.1 Acidobacteriaceae bacterium | reverse complement strand
GAAAAGATCGGCCTGTTGAAGATGGATTTTCTCGGGCTGACGACCCTGACCGTCATCCATGAGGCGCTGCGTTTGATCCGGGTGAATCACGGCGTCGAGATCGATATGGACACCATACCGCTTGACGACAAACGGATTTACGAGCAGGTGTTTCATCGTGCGTTGACCTCCGGCGTGTTCCAGTTTGAATCGGGTGGAATGCGCGACGTCCTGCGCCGCTACAAGCCGGATTCGGTCGCGGACCTGACGGCGCTCAATGCGCTGTATCGACCTGGGCCGATGTCGATGATCGACGATTTTATTGAACGCAAGTGGGGCCGCAATCCGGTCAAGTACGACCTGCCGGAAATGGAAACCATCCTGAACGAAACGTTCGGAGTGATGGTGTACCAGGAACAGGTGATGCAGATTGCCAACATAATTGGCGGCTATTCGCTGGGAGAAGCGGACCTGCTACGCCGCGCCATGGGAAAGAAAGACCCGGTGGAGATGGCGAAGCAGCGTGGTCGGTTCGTGCAGGGCGCGGTGAAGAAGAAATATCCTCAGAAAATCGTTGAGCAAATCTTCGACAATATGGAGAAGTTTGCCGGATACGGCTTCAATAAATCGCATTCCGCCGCGTACGCGCTGCTGGCATATCACACGGCGTATTTGAAGACTCATTACCCGCGAGAATTCATGGCGGCGTTGCTGACGTCGGAAGTAAGTAAACCGGACAATGTCGTGAAGTACATCAAGGAATGCCGCGAGATGGCGATCGCGGTCGAGCCGCCGGATGTGCGTTCCAGCGACGCCGATTTTACGCCGCACGGAGACGCCATTCGCTTCGGCCTGGCCGGCGTGAAAAACGTCGGACAGAATGCGATTGCGTCGATTCTGCAAGCACGCGCTCAGTTGGCGGAGGAAGGCAAGACGTTTGGCTCCTTCTGGGATTTTTGCGAGCGCATCGATCTGCGAGTAATGAACAAGCGCGTGCTGGAGTCGCTGATCAAAAGCGGGGCGCTCGATTGCTTCGGACCGCGCGCGGCGCTGATCGGCGCAATCGACAAAGCAATAGAGCGCGCGCAAAAATCGCAACGCGATGTCGCCGCCGGCCAGCACGGATTATTTGGTCTATTCAACGACGCGCCCGCGGGCGGCAACGCCGCGCGACAGGATGAATTGCCGAACTTACCGGACTGGGACGATGTGCAACGCCTTCAGCATGAGAAGGACGTGCTCGGCTTTTATGTCTCCGGGCACCCGCTGGAAAAATACGCAGAGAAGCTTCGCAACCTGAAGGGCGTTGTCGATACTCAGACTGCGCTTGAAATGACTCCTGCACCCAACATGGGCCGGCGAGACGCGCAGAACGAAAATGAAATTTCGATTGCGGGAATATTGACCGGCGTACGTGTTGCAAAATCGCGCAAGGGCGACCTGTATGCCCAGGCGTCGTTGGAAGACCTGACCGGCAAGATCGATCTGATTTGCTTTCCTGAAGCTTACAAGCGCATGGCGGAGAATTTGAAGATCGACGTGCCCGTGCTGGTCCGCGGCGTGCTCCGCGGAGAAGAAGAAGCAGCGCCCAAGCTCGCCATCTCCAACATCACCGCGCTGGAAGACGTGAAAGTGAAGCTGCCGGGCAGCATGCGGATTCGCATTGCGCTGGATCGGATTGGCGAGCCTGTACTGACGGAACTGCACGCGATGATGATCGCGACGCCCGGAACAGGAAAAATTCTGTTGGACTTTGAACAGAAGGACGATTACCTGGTGGTGTTGGAGCCGGAAGGCATAGGCGTCGCCGCCGATAAGGCATTCATCGAACGCGTCGAAGGACTGGTCGGAGTCGGCTCGGTGCGCGTGATTGAATAAGAAATTCTCAAAGCTGCTATAGGCGCGCGAGTAGACGGACTGACTTCTTGCGCGCTGCGAAGGAGGCTGCGGTCTCTGGCAAACCGCAAGATCCTTCGGTCGCCTCGGCTCCCGCAGGATGCAAACTCTTCACCAGACCAACTGCTATTGAGTCACGGGTGCTCGGCGTGTTCCATTACCACGGCGAGCAGATGTAGCAGTTGCCATTCATCGCGGATTCCGGGCTTGGCTTTGTCAGTGCTGACGTGAGCAATCAGCGGACTGATCAGCAGCTCTTTCAGAGTTCCGCGTGGCAGGTCCTGAGCCAGCCATTTCGCCTCGGCAAACGGAATGAGCGTGTCGCCTTGCCCGTGCAGCAGGAAGACCGGCACGTGCAGTCCTGCAAGATGCCCGTGGGGAGAAACCGCGGCCATTTCCGCGGCGTGTTTTTTATTGGAATCAAACAGCAACGAAGGATCGCTGTGGACGATGTCAAGGACGCGGGCGTACTCCGCCTGTTGCGCGCCGGTGAGTCTGGCAAGCAATTTTTCTTCCAACGCGGGGTCCGCATAGAGACGCGCGCGAAGGACCGGGCGAATCGCGGCGACATCCGCCTTCGGCACGAAATCCTCGAGATGCTCGTATTCGAGGACCCAGGGTCCGTAATTGTTGGGCGTTTCGCGTTCAACGTCTCCGTTGGGAAGCGGATCGGCGCCGGTCGCATAAAAAGTTGCGACGCGATAGAGGTCGTCGTGAGCGCCTACTGTGAAGACAAATGAAACTTCATTGGAATACGGCGGTTCGGCGGCAGCCATCAGTGCAAGTCCGCCGGAAAAGCTTAGCCCCATCAACCCTACGGGCCTCCCCGTGGTGTTTTGCAGCCATTGCACTGGAGCCCCGATCGCCTGTACATCGGAGGGTTGGATACGATACTCGCGGCTGTTGGGAAGCTCCGGGGTCAATACGCGCAGCCCGCACGCGGCCATCGAGCGAGCAAAGGCCATCAGACGCGGTTCATCCATGCCCAGATAATGAATGCCGGGAACGATCACAAGTCCCGGCGCGTCGGCATATGTGAGAGGCGAATAGAGTCGCGCGTTGACAGCGCCCGCGGAGGAAGGGACTGTCAGGGTTCGCGTGGTGAGCGGCATAGCGGCGATCGGCCGCAGGAGCCGAGGCACTGGTTTGCCGTTCAACTGCTCGAGAATTGCCTCCGCCTGCAAGTATGTCCGCGTCTTCGTCCAGAACAGAAGCAGCAGGATCAAAATAACAATAAGACAAGTTACAAGTGTCAGGAGCGATCGCCGAACGATGCGTAGTGGGCGGCTGGAGCGGACCGAGGCATTCACTCTTCAGTTGTACCAAAGGCGCGAGGCGAGTATCGGCTTAGATTTCAAGAATGACAGGCATGATCATCGGGCGGCGGCTGGTATTCTTCTGGATATAGCGTTTGAGGTCCTGGCGGATTTTTTCCTTGATGACGCCGTAGTCGGCCTTCTCTTCCGCGCTCGACGCCTCCAGCGTTGCGCCGACCACCTGGCGGGCCTGCTCAATCAATGCTTCTTCGCCGGCGGCAAAACCACGGGTCACAATTTCCGGCATACTCTCGACGCGTCCTGTCGTTTGGTTGATGGCAAGAATCGGAAGGACGATACCGCCTTCGCTGAGATGGCGCCGATCGCGCATCACGACATCTTCAACCACGCCGGCGGTCGAGCCGGCATCGATGCAGACCCGGCCCACTTGCACCTTGCCATGTTTGCGCGCGGAATCCTTGGTCAGCTCCAGCACGTCGCCGTTTTCCAGCAGCAGGATTTTTTCCACTACGTCAAGTTCCGCAGCCATTTCCGCGTGCAGTTTCAGGTGGCGATAATCGCCGTGCAGGGGGACGAAGAATTTCGGCTTTAGCAAATGCAGGAGCAGCCGCAGTTCATCCTGACTGGCGTGACCGCTGACGTGGATCAATCCATTGGTTCCGTCGTCGTAAATGACATGGGCATCGCGGCGATATAAGTGGTCGATCATGCGGAAAATACTTTTCTCGTTGCCGGGAATCACTCGGGAGCTTAACACCACGGTGTCGCCTGGCTCAATCTTGACCTGGCGATGGTTATCTACTGCGGCGCGAGTGAGAGCCGACATAGGCTCGCCTTGAGTGCCGCTGATGAAAACGCAAACTTTGCCCGGCGCGTAATCCTTGATCTGTCCCGAGGCGATCAACTGCGAATCTGAAACGTCCAGATAATTGAAATCCTGCGCGATTTCAAATGAGTTCTGCATGGACCGGCCCACAACCGCGACTTTGCGGCCATGTTCCGCCGCCAAATCCGTGGCAATGCGCAGACGATGAATGGATGACGAGAAGCAACTAAAAAAGAGCCGCTGCTTTGTGCGCGCAAATACTTCCTCCAATGCTGGCCGGACGGCGCGTTCGCTGGGCGTGTGACCGTGGCGATCGACATTGGTGGAATCCTGCAGAAAGGCGAGAACGCCGCGCTTGCCGTATTCGGCGAAGGCGTGCAGATTGAAGGGCTGGCCATCGGGAGGAGTCAGGTCGATTTTGAAGTCGCCGGAGTGGATGACGACCCCGGCGGGCGTCTCGATTGCCAGTGCGACGCAGTCTACCAGGCTATGGGTGACGCGGATCGGCGTGATGTTGAAGATGCCGAGCGAAAAAGGCTCGCCGGGAATCATCTCATTCATTTCGACATCGTCGAGCAGTCCGTGCTCTTCCAGCTTGCCTTCAACATACGCCAGCGTGAACTCAGTGCCGTAAATCGGCACGCGCAATTCGGACAAAATCCACGGCAGTCCGCCGATGTGGTCCTCATGTCCGTGCGTCAGTACAATACCGCGAACGCGCTCGCGATTCTCAATTAAATAAGAAATGTCGGGCACCACGACATCGACGCCGAGCAGTTCCTCGTCAGGAAACATCAGGCCTGCGTCAATTACGAAAATGTCGTCTTGCCAGCGAATTGCCATGCAATTCTTGCCGAATTCGCCAAGCCCGCCAAGGGGAATTATCTGTAACTTGCCATCAATCATAGGAAATTCGATGCTAGCACGTTCTGAAGGCCAAATTCAGGTGAATGGCCGACGTAGATATACGATGCGAAATTGCATCCGTCTAAATGGGTGGGGAATCTTACTCGTTGAGATAGGAGAATATGGACATGGAACCTCGTTTGGACTACAGCAAAGTTTCTCCAGAGGCCCTGAAGGCTATGCTGCAATTGGAATCTTTCGTGCGCCGCAGCGGCATCGATCCAAAGTTGCTTGAGCTGATAAAGATACGCGCATCGCAAATGAACGGCTGCGCGTATTGCATCGACATGCACACAAAAGATGCGCGGGCAAAAGGCGAGACGGAACAGCGCATTTATGCATTGAATGCATGGCGAGAGACTCCGTTTTTTACTGAAAAGGAACGCGCGGCGCTGGCGTGGACCGAGGCGCTGACCAACATTCAGACCGGGCACGCGCCCGACGCCGTTTATCGCGAACTCAGCAATAACTTCAGCGAAGCGGAAATGGTGAACCTTACTCTGGCGATCACGACCATCAATTCGTGGAACCGCATTGCCATTGGATTCCGCGCTGTCCCCGGCAGCTACCAGCCAGAGGTTACACGCTGAATCAGCGCAGCAAGTCTTCCAATTCAAGTGATAGCTCAGTTTTCTCGTCGCGGTATTTCACGATCACAGGCGTGTAAACGCTCAGTCCCCACTCGGCAGCTTTGCCGCGGGATATAGCGCGCGCACCGGCCACGACGACCGCATCTTCCGGAATGATCAACGGAATGCTCTCCGTCGCGCGATAAATTTCGCCGCGCACGATATCGAATACTGGAGTTGCGCGCGTCAGGATGACGC
>JBOGLY010000227.1:0-5725 GCA_050746425.1 Acidobacteriaceae bacterium | reverse complement strand
CTCCACGCCCAATGTTTTGCCTAGCGGGGAAGCCTGCACGCCGGCGGCCCACAAGGTCACAACGGACTCAATTCGCTCGCCGTTCGCGACTACATAGCCGGGCTGAACATCGGTCACCGTGTGATTGTTTCTGACCTCGACTCCAAGCCGCCGAAGTTGCTCGGTTGCCTTGCGCGACAAATCTTCCGGATAGCTTGCCAGGATTCGAGGCGCGCCTTCCACAACCATCACGTGTGCCTTGCCAGGGTCGATGTGGCGAAAATCTTCTCGCATGTAGAGACGTGAGATGTCGGAAATCGCTCCGGCCAACTCCACCCCTGTCGGTCCGCCGCCAATAATCACGAAATTCAGCGGCGGATGCGACCCATGCTCCAACGCCTGACGCTCCGCCAATTCGAAAGCCAGAAGCACGCGACGGCGAATTTCAATTGCGTCTTCCACCGTTTTTAATCCAGGCGCGTAAGTCGCCCAATTGTCGTGACCAAAATAAGAGTGAGTGGAACCGGTCGCGAGAACTAAATAGTCGAACTGCATGTCCGCTGAGCTGTGCAGGCGGACGCGCTTGGCTGGCAGGTCGATGGCGACTGCCTCATCCATTACGACGTCGATATTTTGCTGGCTGCGAAACAGCCCGCGAATGGGTTGCGCGATGTCGCCGGGAGAAAGCGCTGCCAGCGCCACCTGATACAGCAGCGGTTGGAAGGTGTGGTGGTTGCGGCGATCGATCAGCATCACCTCCACAGGCTTGCCGGCCAGATGCATGGCAGCCTGCAGTCCGGCGAATCCGGCGCCCAAAATTACGACGCGAGGCATTCGTGTGTTCCTACTCTCGACTGACATGGTCTAACTTTCCTCTCCGCGGCGAAGCCGAATGCAACCTATTGGGCCTACAAATATAGGATGCCTTGAGCAGCGGGTGGAATGAGTTTATGAGAGCCGCAGCGTCTCGCAATCGATTATAGGAATGAGATTGATTGAGTCTTTCGGCCTCCCGCGTGCATCTTCTCCCGATACACTAGTGAAAAGATTATGACCGACGAAATTCGCGACACTATTATTGTAGGGACTGGATGCGCTGGCCTGACGGCGGCCATCTATGCGGCGCGCGCCAACCTAAAGCCGCTGGTGCTTGAGGGGCATGAACCGGGCGGGCAGCTTTCGATCACAACTCTGGTCGAGAATTTTCCCGGCTGGCCGGAAGGCATCCAAGGTCCGCAGTTGATTGAAAACATGCGCATCCAAGCATCGCGCTTTGGCGCCGACTTTCGCCTCGGCCATCTGTCCAGCGTCGATCTGTCGAAGCGGCCTTTTCGGTTGAACGTTGGGAAAGAGGTGTTGCACACTCGCACGTTGATTATCTCCAGCGGCGCTTCGGCGCGCTGGCTGGGGTTGCCAAGCGAACAGGCACTGATCGGCTACGGCGTCAGCAGTTGCGCTACGTGCGACGGCTTCTTTTTCTCCGGCCAGGAGATTGCTGTGATCGGCGGCGGCGATTCCGCGATGGAAGAGGCGCTGTTTCTGACTAGATTCGCCACCAAGGTGACGCTGATCCATCGCCGCGACCAATTTCGCGCGTCGAAAATTATGCTCGACCGCGCTATCGGACACGAGAAGATTCACATCCTGACCAATACGGCTGTCGAGGAGGTGCTGGGTGTCGAGCAGAAGGCTGTGACCGGGCTGCGCTTGCGCAACCTGGCGACGCAGGAGACTTCGATCCTTCCCGTCAGCGCGATGTTCCTCGGGATTGGCCACGTGCCGAACGCGAAGATGTTCACCGGGCAAATTGAACTTGACGACGATGGATATATTCGCACCCACGATTACGTTTTCACGCGCGTGGCAGGCGTGTTTGCCTGCGGCGATGTGCAGGACCGCCGCTATCGCCAGGCCATTACCGCGGCGGGGACCGGCTGCATGGCCGCACTGGAAGCGGAAAAGTACCTCGAAGAGCACGGTCGATAAGTCACAGATTACATGGGTGCCCCATCGTTCGCGCAGTGTGCGCAGGATGGGATAAAGATCATGTCAATTGCCGACAATATCGCGCGGGTTCAAGAGCAGCTCGCCGCTGCGTGCAGCCGCGCGGGTCGTCCGCGCGAGAGCGTCAAGCTAATGGCCGTGTCGAAGACGCATCCGGCCGAGGCGATCGCGCAGGCCTTTGCGTGCGGCATTCGGCTCTTCGGAGAAAATCGGGTGCAGGAATACTCGGGAAAACAACCTGCGCTGGCCGCTGCGGGTTTGTTCGCCGCCCAGCCGCGAGTCAGCGTCCACTGCATAGGTCCGGTGCAGTCGAACAAGTCCGCCCGCGCGGCGAATCTGTTCGATGCTATCGATAGCGTGGACTCCCTCCGGCTGGCCGACCGACTTAATCAAGCCGCCAGTCAGGCACGAAAAGTTTTGCCAATCTCGATTGAAATCAAATTAAGCTCGGAAGACTCAAAACATGGCCTGGCAGCCGAATCCACCGAACTATCGCAATTGCTGGAGCGTTTGCCCGAGTTCGCTTGTCTGTCTGTCCGCGGACTCATGACCATCCCTCCTTACGCCGATGATCCAGAACAGGGGCGACCGTATTTTCGCCGACTGCGAACGCTACGACACTCGCTGGCGCAAAGTTATCCGCGCTTGAGGTTCGACGAGCTTTCCATGGGCATGTCGCATGACTTTCCTGTCGCAATCGAAGAAGGCGCGACGATGGTCCGGATTGGCACCGCCATTTTCGGTGCTCGCGTCTGATAGAGGCATCCCTACTGTTTTTCATAGCTAAGATTCTAAATTGTATATTTCCCGCGCTCGAACGACACGCAATTGATACAAATAAAAGAAAACGCATGGCTTTCGCAGCTGGTATTTCGATTGCTTTTAACTTGTAGGTCTTTGGGAGGATTGCGATGAAGATGAGGCGGAAACTTGTAGCCCTTAGCATGGTATTGGGAATAGCTTTTCTCGGAACCAATCGCCTGCTGGGGCAAGGCATCACTACAGGCAGCATCACAGGCACGATCGTCGATCCCCAAGGCGCGGTGATTCCTGGCGCCACCATTGGCGCAACCAATATCGCGACTGGCGTAAAACTGAGCACCACCAGCCTGGGGAATGGAGCATTCTCCTTTCGCGCCGTGCCGATCGGCAGGTATAACCTGAACGTCAACGCGACGGGATTTGCCCCTGGGTCCATTCCGGCAGTTCTCGTGCTCGCGGGCGTTACGACCGACTTGAAGACGGTTCCTCTTGGGGTCACAGGAACTGGCCTGACTGTCAAGGTCGCGGGGAGCACGACTCCGTTGTTGCAGGTCAGCCAATCTCAAGTCACCACAACGTTCGGCGCCGCGGAGATGGCGACCCTCCCACTGAACAATGGTTTCGATACGATCACGGAAGTGATTCCGGGCGTGGTCAGCGCTCATGATGACAGTTTCTCCAATTCCAATGGCGATGAGTTCGTCGTCAATGGACAGAGCAGCCGCTTTAACAACTTCGAGTTGGATGGCCAGAACAACAACGACAACACCATTGGCGGCCCGCAAGTCTTCTTCGGCAATCAGGACGCCATCGCGGAAATCCAGGTCATTACCAATGACTACAGCGCGCAGTATGGACGCGACTCCGGCGCGGTGGTCAACTACATTACCAAATCCGGGACCAACTCATTTCATGGCAGCGCCTTCGAGTACTATCAGGGGCAATTCCTGAGTTCCTATGAGAACCAGGAAAAGAGCGCAGTGGAAGGGTATTGCGCGCCGGGTCAAGCTTCATCAAGCGGATGCGCACCTGTACAGCCGCTGCCGCGCTTTGTGGAGAACCGTTTTGGCGCAACGCTGGGCGGACCCATTCTGAAGGACAGGTTGTTCTTCTTTGGCTCAGGCTACTGGGACCGTCAATTTCCTGGCGCGTCCCCGTCAACTTCTTCTAGCCTTACGCCAACCCCCGCCGGCATTACGCAAATGGCGGCCGCCTTTCCCGGCAACAACGCCGTGGCGATTTTGCAGAGCAGCGGCCCCTACGCGATTCCGGTTGGGAAACCAACGGCTGTCCCGACTCCAGCTGCCACGTGCGGCGGGTTTACCCCAGGTCCATCCGGGACATGCCTCGAGACGATCACTGGCCCCGGCGGCGCTACGGCGACCGATGTGCCTTTTTCGCTTGTGCAACGCTTTGTCCCATCTCCCTATACCGACGCCGAGTACCTGGGACGTCTGGATTGGCAGCCGACCGAAAAAGACCATCTGTTCGCGCGCTACTACTACCAGAGCACCCTCGCGCAAGCGGCGGATGGCGACGTGCCTTCTGGTGGCTACGTGAATGTCTACGGTATTACCCACAGCGTGGGAGCGGACTGGACGCATACATTCAACAGCAACTGGGTGGACCAGTTGCGCTATTCCTTTCAGCAGGCCACCATCGCCTTTGAGGGTGGAGGCGATCCGGCATGCACCATTTCCGATCCGACGGTCTGCGCGCCCCAGGTGATCTTCAACGACACATCGGAAGGCTTTGGCCTGAACACCGCGTTTCCCCAAGGCCGAGTGGTGAAAGTGACGCAGGTGCAGGACAACGCCACATGGACCCATGGGAACCAGACGGTGTTGTTCGGTGGAGAAGTCGATTACCAGAACACGCCGACTACCGGTCTGTTCAATTACAACGGGACCTTCGACTTTGCGACATTCAGCAATTTCATCCAGGACGCGCCGGTCGCGGGGGACCCCACCAGCGCGGCGCTTTTCCTGTCGAATGGCAATATTACCGTCAAATTCAGAGAGACGGACATTGCGGGATATTTCGAGGACGACTGGAAAGTAACGCCGACCTTCACGGCGAACATCGGCCTGCGCTGGGAGTACTTCAGCCCATTTGCCAATGTGTACCACGATGAAACCGTCGCGCGGGAGTCAAATCCAGCGACCGCTTTCTGGAACCCGGCGCTACCCCTCGCGGACCGGACCTTTCCCAAGATGAACACGTTCCGCAAGGGTTTTGAACCGCGCCTGGGCTTTGCCTGGAATCCTGAGTTTTCCCCGAAGCTGGTGGTGCGGGGCGGATATGCCATCAACAGCGATCCGGCCTTTTATAACATCGGTCTCTTGGCTGGAAGCGGCGCGCCCATCGCCATTGCGGGCACGCTCTTCTGCACGGGCGGCTCCACGTGCCTGCCCGGTGGCGGCAAGTTTACCGGCGCGGACGTTCGGGCCCTGAATCTTCCACTTTTCCCGGTCGGCGGGGACCCTCGGACGCTGGATCAATCCACGGTTGCGACGAACTTGGTTCCACCCTACACGCAAACCTATACCCTGGGGATAGACAGACAGTTGGGCGACTCAGCGGTGATCGAAGTCCGATACGTGGGCAGCCTGACGGAAAAGAACTTTCAAAGCCGGGACGCAAACCCTTATCTGTTGCCGGTGCAGACGGACTTTCCCTCGTTCGCTCCTATTAGTTTGTGCTCGGACCCAACTCAGGTAGGCTATGGCCGCCCGAACTGCAACTACGGCAACATCTCTGAGGTCGATAACGGCGGCTGGGCAAATTACAACGGCCTGCAAGCCAACCTGACCACCCGCAATTTGCATGGCCTGACGGGTACGCTGTCGTACACGTATAGCAAGAGCCTGGACAACGCCACCGATGCGTTTGCAAGCACGGGGGCCGGCGGCAGCTCAATCGCGTTTGCGCAGAATCCGCTCAATACAGATGCGGGGGAGCGCGGCATATCCGGAAACAG